>JAGAXP010000316.1 GCA_017940955.1 Oribacterium sp. | reverse complement strand
TGCAGACCTTTTTCTCCGCCACGTGTGCTGTTATAAAGCATTGGTATTGTTTCCTCCGTTTTCTAAAAGACTTTTGATCTTTGTTTTCATGAGATCAAATGCTACATCATTCATTCCACTGTTGATAACGATGTCGGCCTTGGCTTTTGTAGGCTCAACATAGAGATAATGCATAGGCTTCACGGTGGTGAGATACTGAGATGAAATATCCTCTACCTGTCGGCCTCTCTCCTTAACATCACGGATGATTCGTCTGATGATACGCTCATCCGCATCTGCCTCAACATATATCTTGATATC
The DNA here is from genome assembly GCA_017940955.1 of Oribacterium sp. The sequence goes on along the minus strand of JAGAXP010000316.1, from coordinate 3,121 downwards.
AAAAAGTGAACGAAGCTCAGGATTCTCGAGGACCAGTATGCCCTCAACTATGACGATTTTAGACGGCTTAAGCTCTACCGTTTCTGCTGTTCGATTGTGCTGTGAGTAGTCATATACGGGACACTGCGCTGTCTCTCCTCTTCTCAGTGCTTTCAAGTGTGTGATGAGAAGGTCTGTCTCAAATGCATCGGGAGAATCATAATTGCTCTTCTGACGGATCTCAAAAGGAACTCCGTCGTTTGACTTGTAGTAATTATCGTGATAAATGACAGTGACCTTGTCACCAAACTCTGTCTTGAGTCGGTTGGTAAATGTAGACTTGCCGGAACCTGAACCGCCGGCGATACCAATCATAATACAGCTCATTTTTCTTATACCTCTATTGAAACGGATCTGAAGGATCCTTGGATTTACGTTTACACCATTTAAGCATATTAAACTATCGTTTTCAACCAAAGATAAAAGAAAAACCGGGTACTGAACCCGGTTTCATAAATCTTGGTTATGCCAAAAATAGTCTTTTTCGGCATATTTTCATTTCTGTAATTTTTTTAAATACATAAATCGCCAGAAGCCCTGCAAGAACTCCTGCGGAATCAATCAGCACATCCCTGAGCAGTCCCGCTCTTCCGGGTACGAAAATCTGATGGAGCTCATCAGTTACGGCATAAAAGGCACCGAAGATGAAGGCTGCCCTCTGTCTTTCCCGGAAGCTGCACTCTGCAAATTCTCCCACCGAAAGGCTGAGAAGCATTCCCAATACGGCATATTCTGTGGCATGTGCGGCCTTTCGTACGAAAAAGTCTATATTTTCAGCCATTATACGCTTTTCACCATCTGAAAGGTCCACATATCCCGGAACACATATGCTTTCCACCATCTGTCCTATAAAAAGACTTGTTTCAGTGGACTTATCCGCAGGCTGGGATGAGAACAGGAATATCACCAGCATCCATAGCAGCGTCAGTATCAGTACAGATTTTCGTCCATTGGTTTTTATCGTCATATCACTAACCCTCTCTAAGCTTCCTTTTTCTGTGAGGTGTTATATGCCTTTTGCTCAGATAAAGCATAAAAACCGCAAGCGACCAGAATGTCATAAAGATCCCCGGCATTATCCGGTTATCAGGTATACCGATCTGGGCTCTGAAGATCACAACCAGCAGCATAACGGTATAGCTAAGAAAAATCATCACGTATGCCACAGCTGTTGCCGCGGCGGTGGTGGTGAAGAAGGAACTCACCATGATCCCTATGCTTGAGCAGAAAACCGAAGAAGTCAGAAGAAAAAGGAAAAATACCGAAAGCTGGTACCAGGTTATACCACCGTAGATATAAACCGTGGCAAGTATAGGCGCCGAGGTAAATACCAGTAAAAGCAGGGTGCTCAGTGCCCCCAGAAGCTTTCCTATGACTATATCCCAGGGATCCAGCTGTGTGGTCAGTAAAAGCCCCAGTGTTTTACGCTCCCTTTCTCCCGAAACAGCGGTTGCCGTCAGTGCCGGAGTGATAAGAAGTATAAGAAGGATCTCGGCAACTGCCGCAATATAGTATATACGCAGAAAATTCACATAGGATATCTCACCTGTGACTCTGGCGCTTTTGCTTATGTAAAAAAGATTCATAAGAACCAGCATGGAAAGACTTCCGTTCACAAGAGTCACCAGCACAGGCAGGGTGAATCTTCTTGCACTTGTTATCTCATCCTTCAGAAAAATCGGATTCAGCCTCATAGTAGGTCACTCTCCTTTCCTCCCTTGTTCCCGTGAGCTGAAGGAACAGGGACTCTAAATTACCCTTCTCACGATGGAAACCTCTGACAGGAACTCCTGCCTCCACCAGCCTTTTAAGCAGATTGGATTCATCCTTTTTAGAACCCGAATAGGTTATGAGCAGGTCGTTGTTCCTGATGCTTACAGAGCGCACCATCCTGTCGGTCCTAAGGGCCGAAAGAGCGGAGCCAAGGCTTCCCGCTATGGAGATGATGATGGGGTTGGAAGCATTGACCTGATCCAGTACATCCTCTATCTTTCCCTCCATCACCATATTGCCCTGATCTATGATTCCGATATCCGTACAGAGCTCCGATATCTCATTCAGCACATTTGAAGATATTATAATGGTCTTCCCCGAATCGGCCAGATTTGCGATTATCTGCCGGAACTCAAATGTCGTGTTGGGATCGAGTCCGGCAGTGGGCTCATCCAGAATCAGTATCTTCGGATCGTGAATCAGGGCTCTTGCAAGGCTAAGCTTCTGCTGGGCACCTCTGTTCAGGGAATCCATAAACTGGGTCTGTCTTTCCTGAAGCCCCACCATATTAAGAAGATTCTGAATACGGCGTTTCGTCTTGGAATCCCTCATATCATAGCAATCCGCAAAGAAATCCATATATTCTATGATTCTGAGATTAGGATAGCTTCCGGTGTGGTCCGGAACATATCCTATTCTTCTTTTCAATCGACGCACATTGGACCCAGCTTCCATGTCGTCCACCATGACCCTGCCTTCGTCCGGGTATTCCAGACCGCACATCATCTGTATGGCCGTTGTTTTACCCGAACCTGTCGGACCCACAAAACCGTACATGGCTCCATCCTCAATATGCATCGTGAGACCATCCAGCGCATTCATATGTCCATAGCTCTTTTTAACGTTTTCCAAAGCTATCATTGACAGCCTCACCTCCTTTTATGTTCATGCTTTTCAGGTACCTGCCGCTGAAGACTCGCCTGTATCCGCAGCGCTTTCAGCCGTTTCAGCGGTTTCCGAAACGTTCCCTCCATCGGCATATGACTCATTCGGAATATTTGCCACAGACGGAGCGGTCTCTTCAACCACTACCGTTCCGTAAACATCCGCAGAATACGGTCCTGTTCCCTCGGGTACAGTTGAAGGATTCTCGCCTTCTCCCATGCCGTCAGCTTCGAGGATCTGATTTATCACTGCTACATTTTCTATTACGGTAACAGTTATCATTGGCAGATATCTTCTCTCATCGATTCCGGAATTCTGCTCTGCAGAGGTATACTTCACAACGAGAACATTATCCTCACTCAGATAGGATGTAAGTTCCCTTCTGTTCAGCACGCCATCTCCTATATCCATAACATCAAATCCT
>JAGAXP010000315.1 GCA_017940955.1 Oribacterium sp. | reverse complement strand
TGTTGTTTATCTACCAAATTCAGCACCTCACTTAATCCCCCTTCCAGTAAAAGTTCTTACTGAAAGGATACATCATTTCGAGTTGTGAGTGACTGAATTTTCAATGAGCCATCTGACTTATTTTTAAATTAGCAGATACACTACGCATTTATCAATATATCAAGGAAAATATTATTTCTTCGAAGAACTGGTAGACGTTATTGTAAAAAATGCCTCAATTAGTAAGTATAAAGCAGAGAGTATTTTGAACGTTGTTTTGGCTGCAATGGATGTGTACCGTAGAGAGTATGCTCAGAGGATGTACGGAAAAATATATAGTTCACATGCAAGTCAGAATGGAAGGGTTTCGTATTTGTTTGAAACGCCTTCAAGAGAATTCTTTGCGTGGGTTGAAAAAGGCTTTAAAACAGTACAAGAAAATACTGAAGATGAGCATATGTATGTTGTTAATGACAAATCAGGGAAAGGTATCAAGGAGATAACGACTTTACTTGGTTTGTTTGAAGCATTTGGTGTCCTTAGATTTAAGTCACTTGGTGGATCCAACAGTCAGATTTACATATATGTTAATGAAACAAAGACTATGACTATGGTTAGGGATAAACCATATACGTATAGAAATAAGCTTTTGGAGTTAATCAATTTTAGGCATAAGGAATCGGTCCGAATGCTTACATATTTGTTCCAAAACAATTTTACTAGTGATCAGGTTTGGGATCATTTGGAGAATTATTTTTTGGGAATACTTCCGGAGGCGCTTAGAGAGGATGAACAGCATGTTGATCCAAAAGATCTGGAAAACACTTCAGTGCAACTTCAAACAGGCGAAGATCTTGCTGAAGAATATGAGAATTGGGAGGAGGCCAATATTCTGTTTGATAGCGAAGTGATTTCTAAACTTGATTCAACAATAGTACCTCTAGCGAATTACTATAATGCAAAACTATTAATAGGAGAAGAAAAGATCGAAGTGGATCTTGCCTGGATAGAACAAAAGCTGCTTATAACAAGTGGAGAAGAGACAGACGTTCTTAGAGATACTGCAAAACAATCTGGTTGGACATGTATACCGATGGATAAAATCTCTACAGATCTGCTTGTATCATATTTTTAAGAGGAGATAGTTATGGCAAGAATGATACCACAAACACCTATGCCGGGAGAATTTAACGGAAGCTATGGGGAAGAAAAAGTTTATGAAGCCCTGAAATCTCTTCCGGAGGAATATATTGTTTTTCATTCTGTACATTGGCAGAAGAGAAAAATAAGCGGAGCTATTACTTGGGGAGAATCAGATTTTACGATCTTTAATCCTAAAAGAGGAATCATTGTTGTAGAAGTAAAATCTGGAGGAATTCGCCATGATGACAATGGATGGCACCAAACCAATACGCTTACTCACGAAGAAAACAGGATGAAAGATCCTCTGGCTCAGGCAGAACGTAGTAAATTTACATTCGTGGATTTGTTGGCGGATCAAGAGGAAAGCTTTCACACATATTGGGTGGAATCTGCCGTATGGTTTCCGTCGGTTGAAAATGTTGGAAAAATCGGAGAGATGCCACCATCATATGCTCCAGAAATAGTGCTAACAGAGAAGGATTTGCATTCGGCAAAGTATAGCGTTGAGCGCGTGTTTGATTATTATGGAATGGATCAAAAGAAGGTTTTCAATGAAGATGATGAAAAAAACGTTGTGAATGTTTTATCACCCAGTTTCAATGTAATGGCAAGTGTTTCTTTTCAGATAAATGAACAGAATTACATGTTTAATAGAATGACACAGGAGCAGAGCTATTTATTGGATTATTTGGAAGAACAGAATGTTGCAGCTATTCAAGGCGGAGCAGGAACAGGAAAGACTGTTCTGGCTATTGAGAAGGCAAAGCGCGCTTCTGTAACTGGAAAAGTTCTATTTCTCTGTTTTAATAAACTACTATTGGAGTCCTTAAAGTCAGCGAATAATGACTGCAATAATATAGACTTCTTTAATTTGCCCGGATTGGTTTGCGCAAAAACAGGATCCATTGATGCAGGAGGAAATAACGGGATAAGCGAATATTTGAATTCTGTGGATCCTGCACAGTGGGGATATAAACATATCATTATTGATGAGGGGCAAGACTTTTATGAAGAGCACTTGGAGATTCTTTCCACGATTGCAGAACTTACTCAAGGTTGTTTCTACGTGTTTTACGATAAGAATCAGCTTGTACAGCAAAGGCAATCGCTTGATTGGGTTAAGAATGTTGAATGTAGATTGATTCTAACCGCTAACTGCCGTAATACAAAGAATATTGCGTTAACATCAAATAAATCTTTAGGGATAGAAAATGTGAAAATGCGTCTTGATGTTGCGGGTACAAAACCACAGTTTTTCATTAATCAATCAAGGGAACAGTTTGCAAATAATATTTCAAAGCTAATACGTAAATATACAGATAGTGGCATACAAAGAAAAGATATAGTGATTCTCACTGTTAAAACAGAAGATAATTCAATCTTAGGCGGATCGACTTCAATAGGTGGGTACAAATTTTCAAGTAGTATAGATTCATCAAATATTCTCTTTACTTCTGCCAGAAAGTTTAAGGGATTAGAATCGGACGTTGTAATTCTGATTGATGTTGATGATAAAACATTTAAGTCGGAAGAGGAGAGAAGAGTATTCTATGTTGGTGCTTCAAGAGCAAAGCACTTTCTTGATGTTTTTTCTGTGATAAGTGATGAGAAAATACCAGATTTCGCAGAGGCTATTACTGGAACAAAAAATAAGAATCCAAAGGCGGCCATTGGGAGCGGGTTAAAAGTAAAGATTATGAATGATCTATGAGTGTTCAAGGGATGAAGTAGGTGTTTGGGTGGCTATTTGTATGCAGAAGCCAAACAGTTGAGATGGAGGATGCTTATGTTTGAAACAAAGAAGACGCTTATCGTTGTATATAAAGATGAGTTGTTGATGAATCAGCTAAAAAAGATGATAGAAACGCATGATGATAGCGAGGATTCTATTGTAGGGACAAGGGATGATTCCATCAATGTTGTTTCATGGACTGAAAAGGTTTGGTTAGGAAATAAGAAGGCCGGGAATATTCAGGGGAAGATATTATTTCTTGGAGATATCAAAGGAACAGACAAGTTGATTCCCGTAGTAGACGTGAAATTCGATGACTGTGGGGTAAAGTACGGTTGGGCTGGAAATCAGGCTGTGTTGTATGCTGATCCAAAATTTCTTACAGATCGTAATGCATATGATGAGTTCCTGAAAAAATTGGACGAACAGCCGGTGCCGGATTTTTTGAAGACAATGAAGGATAATGTTGTTTCAACGGGAACAGATCCTGAAAGTGAAGATAACGAAGAGTTGGATGTATCTTTGGAAGAGCAGGACGTTGAGGTGGTTGGAGAAGATGGAAAAGTCGTAAAGCCTAAGAAGCCAAACATTTTTAAGGTGGCACAAAAGGTATTGGAAAATGGAGCAGAAGCTGTTGGAAAAGTTGGTAACCAGGTAGCAGTAAAATCGGAAGTGCTTTTCAGGAATAAGAATCTGATGAAGAGGCAGATGCTTTTCTTTGGTGTTATTCATCTTTACAATGATGGTCTTGAAAAGTTTATGAATCTTTGAGGTAAATGCCTATGCAAGCAAAGACTGAAATACGGCAAGGCTGGGATTTTATGGCTCAAATACTTGCTACTGAAATGGGGAGCCAAGGAGCGTTTTATGATTATACAAATAATGTTCTTCAAAATGAGTCGATACAAGCACAAAATGCTCATATTCAGCAGATAAATGATGCTATAGATCAGCTGGCAAAAAATATAAATGAACATCCACATCTAAACTTGGACGTAGAGCAATTTAAGGGTTATGTTGCAGAGGAAATGCATGCAGGAACCTTTAATATTGATGCAATAAGGCAGGGATCTGAGCACCGTGCATGGACATTACAGGATCACGGATACGCAAGCGTCGATGTTGAAACAAACTTTGGTAAGGAATATAGTCTTAAGTATTCCAATACCGCCAAAGATGCTGAAAATATGCAAGCAGCTCTTAATCCGGATACAAGGGCGCCAAAGTATCAGGGTCAGGAACGACTGATAGCAGCGGAGCAGGTTGATGATGCGAAGGCGTGGGCACATAGAAGAGGTCTTAAGGATATATCGAATAGAACTGATGTGTCAAATTCACACATGGACACGGAAGATCACCTTGTGGGGAAGATTTCTGATGGCGATGGAGTTGAGTCAAAGGAATTATCTATAAAGGAATCGAAGCAGATTGCAAGGGAGGCTAAGAAAGACGGGTTTGATCCTGAAAAGCATGGTTATGCAAAGGATCCTTTAATTGATGAGGTGAGGATTAACTATGTCAATCAGGCAATGAAAGCTGGGCTGACGGCCGCTTCTATTGCAGCTATCACACAGATTGTTCCAGAATTATATAAGGCCGTAGATTATCTGATCAAACATGGAGAGATTGATCTTAATGGATTAAAAAAATCCGGGAAGAAGGTCATCTCTGCCAGCGGAGAAGCGTTTTTACGAGGATCTATTGCATACGGCGTCGAAATGGCCATTCAAAATGGGCTACTAGGAGAAGCGTTGAAGCAAGCGAATCCGACCATCGTTGGTGTGGCAGTAACGGTTATCTTTGGAACAATAAAAGATAGTATTCTTGTCGCTGCGGGTAAGATGTCATCAAAAGAGATGGGAATGCATTTTGTTGATACTCTGGTAGTCTCATCTGGGTATTTGGTATCCATGAAAATAGGAGGAGCTATTGCGCAAGCATTGTTCCCTGAGCTTCCGGGCATCGGGTTTGCAATAGGAAGTCTTTTGGGATGCTCTGTGGCTGTGGTGTATAACATCGGTAAGAAGAAGCTTATTTCTTTCTGTGTAGATACGGGCTTTACTTGTTTCGGGTTGGTAGAGCAGAATTATGAGCTGCCGGAAGAAGTACTGCATGAAATGGGTATAGAGACAATTCCAGTTCCACGCACGCAGGTAGAGCGCGTAGATGTTCCTCGTACACAGGTGATGGGAACCGGGATTGAACAGGCAGAATATGAAACGATTGATATCACTGTTCTTCGGAGAGGCGTAATCGGTGTGAATAGGGTGGGATATGTATTTGCATGATAAATGATGCGAGGTGAATTATCATATATGACAAAAGAAATTGAGATCAATGGATGTATAGAAGTACCACAGGATTTATCAATGGATGACTTTTGGAAAACCTTTATAGATTTTGTCGAAGTTAACAATTGGTCTTTTGGCGGCGGTATGAAGGAAATCGTCGATGGATATTATATCAATGCGGATGGAACCAAGGGTGATCCTGTGGGGGATGATTGATTCCTGAAAGCGGAGAGACACTTTGTTGTCCCTCCGCTCTTTTATTAATCTTTCTTGTAAAACTGTGTTTCGTAACCGTCGGCGCGAAGCAGGATGTCCGGCATCCAGTCCGGAGATCTGCCCATCTGCTCACAGACGGCTTTAAGATCAACGTTGGGGCTGCATTCGATGATCAGTTCATCATGAACATGCCCGACGATGAAGCAGTGCCGGAGGGTTTTCATTGCATTGCAGAGGATATCGCGGCTTACAGCTTGCACGATATTTTCCACGAACTTCGGACCGTAGGATTCGATGCGTCCCCACTTCTTTGTGGATCCCACACCTTCATAGGTGACAGATTCGCCACCGAACTGGTTCTCACCGATACGAGGCTTCACGTACGAGAGCAGGCGACCTGAGGGAAGCTTGATAAAGAGCATTCCACTCTTGTAAAAGAACTTGATCCCACGAACTTCGGTCTGTATCCGCTGAGTAATGGTAGTTTTTACAGCACGGTCAATATCCCACCAGAAGGCCGTAATCATCGGATTGGACTCACGCCAAGAATTGACCAGCGGCTGTAGCTCTTCTTCCGATAATCCCATCTCGATAGCACCCATAGATTTCAGGGCACCGACGGATCCGCCGTATCCGAGAGCCAATTCTGCGATTTTACCTTTCTGTCTCAGGTGGGCGTTCACGCCGTGTTTCTCGACCGGAACGCCGAACATCTGACTTGCGCTGGCGCAATAGATATCTTTACCTTCTGCGAATACTTTGGATCGCCAGGTCTCACCGGCAAGGAATGCCAGGACGCGGGCTTCGATGGCAGAGAAGTCGGATACGATGAATTTGTATCCGTCTCTTGCAATGAAGGCGGTACGGATCAGCTGACTGAGGGCATCCGGGATATCATCATATAAAAGCTGCATTGTTTCGTAGTCGCCGCTGCGGACAATAGCTCTGGCTTCTGCGAGATCATTCATGTGATTCTGCGGAAGGTTCTGCAGCTGTATCAGTCTGCCTGCCCATCTTCCGGAGCGATTGGCTCCATAGAACTGGAACATGCCGTGAGCTCTGCCGTCACTGCATACGGCGTTCTGCATTGCCTGGTATTTCTTCACAGATGATTTCGCAAGCTTCAGGCGAAGCTTCAGGGCTTCGGTGATGTTACTGTTAGCGTTACCGTCAGAGGATTTGACAAAGCCTGCGACTTCTTTTTTACCGAGGGATTCCATCTCCACGCCGTTATCAGAGAGCCATTCCTTCATCTGTACTACGCTGTTGGGATTATCGAGACCGGTAAGGTTCTGCATCTGCAGCATGAGAGCAGACTTGGATTTCTCATCAAATGCGATAGCGTTCTGTACGACTGTCATATCCAACATAATGCCTCTGTCATTGATCTCCTGATCGAGATGATATTCATCCCAAACGAAGTCAGGTACAGGGAACTTAGCAAGGCGGTTCTTGATCGCCAGCTCTACTTCTACGTCGCGCTGGTTGTATTTTTTGAAGAGTTCCCATTTATCCATATCATGTTCAGGAAGGTTTCTGGTGCGGCCGCCATTGCTCTTGGTGGGTTTGCAGGGAGTGCAGAAGTAGCGGATCAGGTCTTTACCTTCCTTCAGCTTCTGATCCTGAAGCTTTAATACGGCACCGACACCTTCCAAAGAGAGCGGCAGGCCCATATAGGCTGACCAGATCATGGAGCATTTCCATGACGTCGGATCCAGGCACTGACAGGCAGGATCCTCCGGGATGCTGTAGCCGGTGAAGTATTCTGGGCGATGCTTTTTCAACCAGTTGGAGAGACAGATTCTCTCGAAGGCTGCATTGAAAGCCCATTTTGTTACATTCTCATCAGATAATGCTGCAAGGATCTCTTCCGGAATGGTATCTCCGCAGGCAAGGTCATAGACCGTGACCGGGGAGCCGTCGATCGAGACTCCGAAGAGCAGTATCTCAAAATTCTCAGACTCAGCGTACTTGTATGCTCCGCACTTGGAGATATCAATGTCGCTGTATGTCTCTAAGTCGATTGACATTTCTCGCATCTTTTTCCTCCTGTGAAAATAAGGGCGGCAGCAGGAGTGCCACCGCCCGTGTTGGGTTGTTGCTATTAGTCGAGGAAATCATCCTCATCGTCTGTGTCGAAGTCATCCTCTGCACGGCTCTTTCCACCGAGGGGTTCCCCATCGCGGATCTTCTGAAGGTTATTCAGCCCGCAGGCGATTCCCTTGTTGCCGTTACTGTTGAAAGCATAGAGATTGATGCTGGCTCTTCCGTAAACGCCAGAATAAACTTCGGAGCGTTCAAGGATCGGCTGTCTGTCAGCGTCCACGATACCGGGAGCCGTAGAGCTGTTGGCGTTGATGAAGTAGCTGTTCTTGTAAGCCTCATCATCAGGCCTTTCCAGATCGCCGTCGCGGAGAGGTGTTTTAAGAGCGGTAAGCGGAGGAACGGACTTGCCGTTGCCCTTCAGCTTGCTCTGGCCTTCCTCGTAGGCTGCCTGGATTGCCGCATTGATCTTGTTAATGGTTGCGGTATCTGACTTCGGGATGATGAGGGAAACACTGTACTTCGGTGCTCCGCCGTTGATTGACTTGGGATCCCACACATTTGCATAGGACCATCTGGTGTTCACTCCTGTGATCACCTTTGTAGGAATAAGTACGTTCTTTGCCATGATTTTTTCCTCCTATTCTTCACTGAAATCATCTTTGGCTGTATTCATTGCCGGTCTTTTGTCTGATTCCGGCACCAGTGTCGGTTTGCCCGGCGGCTTTGTGATCATGCCGCTTAAGAGCTCTTCAAACTTCTTTTTTCCCAAGAGGGAAGTCATTGCTGTGATTCCCAGCAGTTTCTTTTCATAAGGATCGAAACCTGCATCTGTCACGATGGTTGCGACTGCATTTTCATCAATAAACTTGCGGTTCGATTTGCCTTCGACTACCTTGAAGCCCGGGAAATCGGTTCCGTAGATCGCCTGCTGTAGTGCGTATTCCTTAATGTCGTTCGCCCAGGCTACCAGATCATCGATCCGGGGAAGGATGGCTGCAATTTCTGTGTCATCCAGTGTGGGCGGCATCTCGAAATCATATTGCGCGAGTTCAAGATTGTGTTCGGCACGCTTGCGGCAGGTTGCTTTTGCTTTGCAGAACTGGCAGTGGTCACCGGCGTTGTATTCACCTTCACCGTTGTAGGCCAGAGCCGCTGTGGGCTTTAATATTTCATCTGCCCATTTCATAAGGTCGGTCTTGCTGATCTCGTAGGTACTGATGTTGTCCCGGCGGGGTTGGAAGATCGTAAGACGGATAGTCTGTATGTCGTAGATTCCGTCAAAGGTATCCAGAGCTCCTAAGGCGTAGCACATCATCTGTGGGTTCTCTGTGGCATCCACCAAGACACCTAGACCGTATTTGAAATCGATGATATGCAGCACATCATCTGCAACGATCACGCAGTCACCGGTTCCGAAACCTTCCGGCACCCACTTTGAGAAGTCCAGCTTTTCCTCTATGAGGATCAGCGGATCGGAGCAATGCTGTTTTGCGTCGCTTACCTGCTCAATAACATAAGAAGCATATTCATCGGTGCAGTCAGACATTTCCGTATCAAAGTAGGTCAGGTTCTCTGTAGGATCGTTCGGATCTCTTCCGAGCAGCTTCTCGACCTTGTATTCACAGAGGGCGTGTGCATCCGTACCCTGCTGGGCGTATGGACTTCCGCTGTCATTGATTCCGGCACAAAGCTTTGCGCTGGGCGGGCAGGCGAGCCATCTGTGACTTGCGGAGGCGGAGAGGTATGCGTGCTTAGGCATCTGTCAGACCTTCCACCTCTGTTACCAGATCGGCGTAGTCTTTTGCATCCACATCGGTAAGGCTGCCTCCGTTGCCGTACTTCTGAACGATTGCTTTGACATCTGCCTTGAACTTGCCGTCTGCTTCGTTTGCCTTCTTTGCCAGGATCCCTCTTACATCCTCTTTGGAATACTGCTTTGCAGCAGGCTCTTCCTTCGGAGCAGGATCTGCTTTCTTGGCTTTCTTCTCAGCCTTTGCCGGTTCTTCGTCTGTTCCGGAATAGAATTCCTTCAGAGCTCTGCCGGTTTCAGCCAATGTTTCTCCGCAGCTGATCAGATTGTCGATCATGGCGGAGAGCTCACTCATTTTGCTCATGTTGGCTTTCCTCCTTATTTTCATTCTGTAGTTTCTTTGCGAGCCGCTTGGCAACGACGCTGATTGCGATAAGAACATCAATGAGTTCTTCATCTGTTCCGTCGAGCCCGGCGGCTTTTTCAATGGATTCTTTCTGCATCTGCAGCACCTCACTTTCCGGTTGGCTCCCTGCCTTCCTATCTCCCTAAGGACATTTGGCGGAAAAAATAGCGGATTTTTATGAAAAAACTTTTTTTGTGAAATTCCGCTTTTTTTCGGATGGATTGTCCTTAGGGAGTTAGGAGGATTTTTCCTTACTAACTAAGAAAGCGAGGTAACTGAAGTGAAGCTTACGATTTACACAGCCAGGTGCTCCGGTAAGAAGTCGAACTGCAGCTACCCAGACAGGCATGATGTAACGTGCGCGGATGAATTAAAGGAAGTCGTGCGTTTCGATCATGTCTGCGGGGAGTACAAGAAAGACCGCCGAAGCATAGATAACTTCCTTAGGTCAAATGTGGTGGTCATGGATTGTGATAATGATCATTCAGATGATCCGAAGGCTTGGATCACTCTTGATATGGCAGAAGTGCTGTTCGGAGATTTTTCTTATGGAATAGCGACCAGCAGAAACCATATGAAGGAGAAGGACGGGAAGTCTGCGAGACCGAGATTTCATATTTATTTTGAGGTCGGGGAGCTGACGGATGCCGGTGCGTATGCGGCACTGAAGAGAGGTATCCAACAGGTGCATACATTCTTCGATGATAATGCGCTTGATGCTGCAAGGTTCCTGTTCGGGACTGCGGACAGTGAGGTTGTCTGGCACGAAGGCTGGATGACCATCGATGAAGAGATTTCTCCTTTATATAAAGATTCGGAGAGCGAAACACCGGAGGCTCCTGCAGGCGGTCCGATCATGCAGGGCAGTAGAAACAATACCATGAGCCGTTTTGCCGGGAGGATCCTGAAAAGGTACGGCGTGACAGAGAAAGCAAAGGAAGCGTTCCTGGAACATGCTGCAAAATGTGATCCGCCGCTTCCAGAGTCAGAGCTGAATACAATCTGGGGCAGCGCGGTGAAGTTCTTCAATTCAAAGGTGTCGTCTTCCTCAGGGTATGTGCCGCCGGATGAGTACAATTCGGATTTCGGGGAATCGCTGAAGCCGGAGGATTATTCAGATATCGGTGAGGCGAAGGTGCTGGTTCGTGAGTATGGGCAGGAGCTTAGGTTTTCTCCTGCGACAGATTATCTGAGATTCGATGGTGATCGCTGGGTTGAGGATGTGCAGCTTGCGATCGGTGCGATTGAAGAATTTCTGGATCTGCAGCTGGTGGATGCGAAGCAGGACAGAGAGGAAGCAGAGAAGGCTCTTGTGGCAGCAGGCATAGCGGAGACAGCGGTAAAGGCCGGATCCAGAGCGGTACAGAAGGATGCGGAAACACCGGAGCAGATCAAAGCACTGATAGCGCTGATCGCAGCGGAGACTTACCTGAAGTTCGTGATGAAGCGCCGTGATTATAAGTACATCATTTCCACCGGTAATGCGGCAAAACCGATGATTGCCGTGGATGTGAATGATCTGGATAAGAACCAGTTCCTTCTGAATACACCGGATGCGACTTATGACCTGAATCAGGGCTTGAACGGAGTACATTCGCATGATTCGGCGGATCTCATCACGAAGATCACGAACTGTTCTCCCGGGGACGAAGGCAAGCAGCTGTGGCTGGATGCCTTGGAGCTTTTCTTCTGCGGTGACAAAGAGCTGATCGAGTATGTGCAGCTGGTAGTCGGAATGGCTGCGATCGGCAAGGTGTATCAGGAGCATATGATCATTGCTTATGGTGACGGTGCGAACGGTAAATCTACCTTCTGGAATACGATCTTCCGTGTGATGGGTGATTATGCCGGAAAGCTGTCGGCAGAGGCTCTGACCATGAACTGCAAGAGGAATGTGAAGCCGGAGATGGCTGAGCTGAAAGGTCGCAGGCTCATTATCTCTTCTGAGATGGAGGAGGGCATGAGGCTGAATACAGCAATCGTGAAGCAGCTTTGTTCTACGGATGAGATCCAGGCAGAGAAGAAGTACAAGGCTCCGTTCCATTTCGTTCCTTCTCATACGTTGGTGCTTTACACGAATCATCTGCCGAAGGTCGGTGCCAATGATGACGGAATCTGGCGAAGGCTCATTGTCATTCCGTTCAATGCGAAGATCGTGGGTGCCGGTGATATCAAGAACTATGCAGATTATCTGTATGACAATGCCGGTGGCTACATTATGAGCTGGATCATCGAGGGTGCGAAGAAGGCAATCGATCTCGATTTCAAGACGAAGCTGCCTAAAGTGGTCGAGGATGCGATTGAGGCATACCGCGAGGATAACGACTGGCTGGGACATTTCCTGGAGGACTGCTGTGAGATCGATAAGGCAGCGACAGAAAAATCCGGTGAGCTTTATCAGGCATACAGGGCGTATTGCTTGCAGAACGGTGAGTTTACCAGAAGCACCACGGATTTCTATTCGGCGATTGAGAAGGCAGGCTTTCCGAGGAAGAAAAAGAGTTCCGGAATCATGGTTTATGGTCTGAAGCTTAAGACCGGACAGGATTTTCTGGACTGATGCAGGTCGGTGAAGGTCTATGCGGTAAATGACTACAGTTTCAAGGAATGCCGTATTTATGGGCTTTGTGCAGGTCAGTGAAGGTCTACTATAAAAAGTTCCATATAAGGATTTTTGAAATGAATTTTATATATGGGGGTTTTATGGGATGACTTGCACCGACCTGCACTACCTTGAATTTTTGACGGAGGTACGGCGATGAGGGAAAAGATCATCGAGCAAAAGCTGGTGTCTGCCGTCAAAGGGCGCGGCGGCATCTGTCCAAAGTGGGTGTCGCCGGGATTTAACGGGATGCCGGATCGGATCGTGCTTCTTCCGGGAAGACATTTCGGGTTTGTGGAGGTCAAGGCTCCGGGAGAGCGTCCGAGACCACTGCAAGTATCACGGCACCGGCTTTTGCAGAGATTAGGCTTTCGGGTTTATGTGCTTGATGACCCGGAGCAGATTGGAGGAATACTGGATGAAATACAATCCACATGATTATCAGATATATGCGATCAATTTCATAAAGGAACATCCGATAGCGGCAATTCTGCTGGACATGGGTATGGGAAAGACAAGTATTGTGCTGGCGGCGTTGAATGATCTGATGTTTGACAGCTTTGAGGTGACGAAGGTTCTTATCATAGCGCCGCTGAGGGTTGCAAAACATACATGGTCTGCGGAAATACACAAGTGGGATCAGCTACGAGGGTTAAGGTACTCCATTGCAGTCGGTACAGCTGCTGAAAGGATGAAGGCACTTCGGGCGGATGCGGATATTTACATTATCAATCGTGAGAATGTGCCCTGGCTGATAGAAAAGAGCGGACTGCCATTTGATTACGATATGGTGGTGATCGATGAGCTTTCATCCTTTAAGAACTGGCAGGCGAAGAGGTTCAAGGCACTGATGCAGGTAAGACCACAGATTAAAAGAATCGTGGGTTTGACAGGAACGCCTTCCAGCAACGGATTGATGGATCTTTTTGCAGAATACAAGATTCTGGACATGGGAAAGAGGCTCGGGAGATTTATCAGTCAGTTCAGGGTGGACTTTTTCGTACCGGATCAGGTGAATGGTCCGATCGTTTACAGCTACAGGTTAAGACCGGGAGCGGACAAGAGGATTTATGAGAAGATTTCCGATATTACGATCTCCATGAAGGGAACAGATCATTTGAAGATGCCGGAACTGATCAATTCGGAGTATCCGGTGTACCTGAGTGAGGAAGAACGTGCAAAGTACGATGCGATGGCAGAGGATCTTGTGATAAACCTTCCGGGCGGGGAGGTGACAGCCGCAAATGCTGCGACGCTTTCAGGAAAACTGACACAGATGGCAAACGGAGCGGTTTATTCGGATGCCGGAGGTGTCGAGCACATTCATGATCAGAAGCTGGATGCATTGGAGGATATTATCGAAGCCGCAAACGGAAAAAGCATTCTCGTAGCTTACTGGTTCAAACATGATCTGACAAGGATCGTTGAGAGGCTTGATGTTCTGGGTGTTAATTATGGGAAGCTTGATTCGGACAAAAGTATCGAGGATTGGAATGCAGGAAGACTGGAAGTAGGACTTATTCATCCGGCTTCTGCAGGACACGGACTGAATCTTCAGAGTGGTGGAAATACATTGGTGTGGTTCGGGATGATATGGAGCCTGGAGCTTTACCAGCAGACTGTCGCAAGGCTTTGGAGACAGGGACAGGAATCCGGGACTGTTGTGGTACAGCATATCATCACGGCGGATACCATTGATGAGCGGATCATGAAGGCTTTGTCTCATAAAGGTGATACCCAGTCCAGATTGATCGATGCCGTTAAAGCTGAGGTGAGAGCCTATGGCAGGAAATAAGAATCTGGCGGAGGATCCTTATGAGAGATTGGCAAATGCGATCATATTACAGGCGGTCACTGATTACAGGGTGGCACTGAAGAAAATCAAAGCAAATCCAAGAAATAAGGATGTAATAGATGAGGCTTTGCAGATAGAGAAGTTCTTCCGGTCCGGTTGGTATGGCGTACTGACAAGTGTTGACGGGGAGTATCTGATCAAGAGGCTTCAGGAAGAAATAAGACAATCATCGACAATCCGAGGGCGTAACCATAAAACCAAATCGGAGGTGGAGTATGAACAGACATCAACAGGCGGCTAAGAAATATCTGTCGCAGGCCTTCGGGCTTAATCAGCGTATAGAGAGCAGGCTGAGACAGATTGATGAATTACACAACTTGGCTACAAAGGCAACCGTCACATATTCGGATATGCCAAGGAATCCGAACAAGGGTCATTCCAAGGTAGAGGATACCGTGATAAAGATCATGAGCCTTGAGGAAGAGATCAAGAAGGACATGGATCAGCTGGTGAACCTGAAGCAGGATATCATCCGAAGGATCCGTGCGGTGGAGGAGCCGGAGCTTCAGACGATATTGGATCTCAGGTACCTTGCCTATATGCGCTGGGAAGAGATAGCGATCGAGCTGGGATACGGGATCGACAATGTGTATTATCTGCATAGGAAAGCTTTGGATGAAATTAAGATTCCGAAAACTTTACAGTAGATTACAGTAAATTACAGTTCGCCTATGTGATATTGTTATAATGGCGAAAAGGTGAAATGAAAGAGGCTCTGAGGGAGAAATCCTTCGGAGCCTTTGTTATAGGTGGTGATGCAATGCCAAGAAAACCAAAACGACCGTGCAGTTATCCGGGCTGTCCGAACTTAACGGATGGACGGTATTGTCCGGAGCATCAGAAGCAGGTCAACAGTAATTATGAGAAGTACGGCAGAGATAAAGCCACGAAGAAACGATATGGTCGGGCATGGAAGCGGATCCGTGACAAGTATGCTGCGGAGCATCCCTTCTGTGAGCTGTGTTTTGATCGTGGAATCATCGTGCCGACAGAAGAGATCCATCATAAGAAACCATTGAGTGAAGGTGGCACTCACGATCGGAGCAATCTGATCGCGCTGTGTAAGTCGTGTCACTCATCGATTCACGCGCATAGGGGAGACTACTGGGGGAACCGTCGAGGGTAGGGGGAGTCGAAATCCCTGCAGCCCTGGTTCCTATAGAACGGCGGGTGGGTCTCGCGTGCAAAATCGCGAAATAGAAGACGGGGGGTCATGATAGGGCCTCTGAAAATTAAAAACGGAAAAACCGTTGATAATTTTTGAATATGGTGGTATACTACTCACTGAAGGAATTTATTAACGAAAAATCTGTTTTTAATTTTGGAGGTGCAATATGAAGCTGTTAAGGATCACGGCAGACGGGCTGCCGCTCTTTAAGGAAAAGCTCGATATATGCTTGTATGCACAGCAAAGGGTATCCGAGGAGCACCAGGAGCTTTTGCATCCGCTGTTTTCAAATATATACTTGAATCCGGCAAATGCATTTATAGGGATCAATGCTTCTGGAAAAACTTCGGTGCTGAAGGTCATTTTGATGGCTCTTGATATCGTGAATAATGAGCCTATCAACCATATTGAGACCAGAGATATCCTTGGTGATACGAAGAATGCAGTGCTGAATATCTTCTTTTATTCAGAATTGGCGAAAGAGGTCTGCAAGCTGGAAACGACGATCACATCTAAAAAGACAAAGACAGAGGGAACCGTTTATAGAATTGTATCAGAAAGGCTCTGGTCGAAACAGATAGATGAAATCGCAACCCGGAAGACTCTGCTTGATTTTGATGGGAAAGAGCCGATTATGGTCAGAAGTGGAAAGGAGGATTTCCTTTCTGATGATGTCAGCATCATGATTGCACGAAATAAGAAAACCGGCGAGAGTATAAGGGTTGTAAATCTTTTACTCTTTACAAATATCAATGTGCTGCCCTTCTCGGAGGATATTCCGGCTGAGGTTATCACCTTTCTGGATCCAACCATCGAAAGTCTGCACTTTGTAGAAAAAGACAAGAAGACGGTCATTTACCTAAAGTTCAAGGGGAAGGAAGAGATTGTTCTTAATAACCCAATCGAATTGAATAACTACCTATCTTCAGGTACTGTGAAGGGAATGATCACATTTACATTGGCTCAGGAAGTTCTTCAGAGCGGCGGATACATTGTTGTGGATGAATTGGAGAACCACTTCAACAAGGAGATCGTGGCGACACTGATGCGGTTCTTTATGGACAGCAAGCTGAATAAGAATGGTGGAGTCCTGATCTTTTCAACGCATTATCCGGAGTTGCTTGATGAATATGACCGGAATGACAGCATATTTATAACCAGAAACCGGAACGGGATCACAGCTGAGAACCTGTGCACTATATTGAAGAGAAATGATATAAAGAAGAGTGATGCATACCAGAGTGGATTTCTGGAGGGAACGACTCCTATTTATGAAGCGTATATGCGGCTAAAGAAGAGTATGGCTGCAGCGCTCAGATAGGAGGCGGCGATGGAATTATCGAAATATAAGGCCTGCATCTGTGAAGGTTCAGCGGAGAGTGCTATCATGGATATTCTTCTGGATAACGATCTTCTGATCTTTACCAGAGAGGAATTGCTGGAAGAAAAGGTTATCCGGTGCAGGGATGGAAAGCGATTTGAGGAACGTCATTTGAGAAAGCTGCCTGAAGAAAAGGTATCGGTGATCAGGATACTGGATTCGCGCCGGGAGAACTTTAAGATCAGCAAGGCATATCAATTTATGGTGGATGTGATCAATGTGATCACAGCTCCCGAGATAGAGATGCTGATCATTTTTAACGAGGATAAGTATAAGGAGTTTAAGAAATTTGGAAAGAAACCGAGCGAGTTCTGCAAGGAGAAGCTGAAAATGACGGATGTAAAATCGTATGAATTTGTTAAGACATATTTTTCAGATCCTGCGGTGCTTGTGGCGGCAATAAAGAAATACCATGAAATGTCCAAGATCCGTAATGGTGAATATACATTACTGGATTTGCTGAAGTAAATGGAAAATAAAGTATAGCGTAAAGGATCTCTTCGGAGGTCCTTTTCTTATGCATATTTTTGAGGAAGGAGGGATTCCGATGGCAGGAAGAAAGCCGAAGCCTACGGCGCTGAAGAAGCTGGAAGGCAATCCGGGGAAAAGAAAAATGAATACAAAGGAGCCAGTGCCGGGCAAAGGAATGCCCGACTGTCCGAAGTGGCTGCTTCCGGAGGCGAAGGAAGAGTGGAAACGGCTCTGTCAGAAGCTTTCAGAGATGGGAGTGCTGACAGAGATTGATATGGCGGCATTTGCAGCATATTGTCAGAGCTATGCCAGATGGAAAGAGGCTCAGCAGCATATTGATGAAGAAGGTTCAACTTTTGAGACTGAGAAGGGATATCAGCAGCAGACTCCATGGGTGGGAATTGCGAATACCAATCAGAAACTGATGTTGCAGGCAGCATCCGAGTTTGGACTTACGCCTTCTGCCAGATCGAGGATCATGGCGGCATCCGGCGCTATGAAGGATGATGTTGATGAGATGGAGGCTTTGCTTGGGGGTGAGGATTAATGGCGGAAAGAAGACCTGCGGGTTATCCGAAGCTGAAGAACTACAAGCCTTCCAAGTTCATGCTTCCAACATCTCATTATGATAAGGCGAAAGCAGACAGGGCGGTGAAGTTTATTGAAAATCTCTGTCATACCAAGGGAAAATGGGCTGGAACAAGGTTCTGGTTATTGCCCTGGCAGGAGCAGTTGATACGGGATATCTTCGGGATCGTAAAACCAGATGGGAATAGGCAGTTCAGGACAGCGTTTGTGGAGATTTGCAAGAAGGTAGGGAAGAGCGAATTGGCAGCAGCCGTCGCTCTTTATCTTTTATATGCGGATAACGAACCATCTGCGGAAGTGTATGGGGCAGCGGCTGACCGGCAGCAGGCTTCCATAGTATTCGATGTGGCAAGGCAGATGGTGGAGATGTCACCGGCTCTGCTCAAACGATCAAAGCTGATGACGGCGACAAAGAGAATAGTGAATTACGGAAACGCCGGATATTACCAGGTGCTCAGTGCAGAGGTCGGGGGTAAGCATGGCTTTTCGGTATCGGGACTGGTGTTTGATGAGATCCATACACAGCCAAACAGGCAGCTGTATGATGTTCTGACCAAAGGTAGTTCAGATGCCCGTCAGAATCCTTTGCATTTTATTATCACAACGGCAGGTACTGACAGACATTCCATTGCGTATGAGCTACATACAAAAGCTCTGGATATTCTGGAAGGCAGACGTGTGGATCCGACTTTTTATCCGGTGGTCTACGGGCTGAAGGATGATGAGGACTGGGAGGATGAAGCAAACTGGTATAAGGTCAATCCTTCGCTGGGATATACGGTGGATATCGAAAGACTTAGGGATGCATACCGGGAGGCGAAGCAGAATCCGGCAGATGAAGTAACCTTCAAATGGCTGAGGCTGAATATGTGGGTTTCGAGTACGGTGGCATGGATCCCGGATGCAATCTTTATGAAGGGTTCGGAAGAGATTGACATGACGGTTCTTGAAGGTCGTGACTGTTATGCCGGTCTGGATCTCTCCAGTACGGGTGATATTACGGCTCTGGTATTGATATTTCCGCCAAGAGATTCAGATGAAAAGTATATCCTGCTTCCGTTTTTCTGGGTGCCGAAAGAAACGATACCGCAGAGAGTGAAGGCTGCTTCGGTTCCTTATGATGTCTGGGAGAAACAGGGTTATCTGATGGCTACCGAGGGTAACGTTATCCACTATGACTTCATTGAAGAGTTCATAAACGGACTTGCAGAGAAGTATCACATACTTGAAATTGCAGTAGACCGTTGGAACGCTACACAGATGATCCAGAATCTTGAAGGCGATGGATTTACGATGGTTCCGTTTGGTCAGGGCTTTGCAAGTATGTCTGGTCCGACAAAGGACTTTTATCGTTTGTTGATGGAAGGACAGATTATACATGGCGGCCATCCGGTACTTCGGTGGATGGCTGGTAATGTTGTGATCGATACTGACGCGGCCGGAAATATCAAGGTGACGAAGGCAAAGTCGAAAGAAAAGATTGACGGGATTGTGGCTTCTATCATGGCACTGGACAGATGCATCCGTAATCAGGCGGAACCGCAGGAAAGTGTTTATGAGAGTCGCGGATTGCTCATTCTGTAGAGGATAAATTGATGCTGATAATTATGTTTATTGGACTGGTTATTATCTGTGAGGGTATCAATCAGGGAATAGGAGCGTGGGAGTATGGGAATACTGAGCGGAATATTTAGGAGCAGGGATAAGCCCACTGACAGAACTGCCGGAAGTGCGTACAGCTTCTTTCTTGGCGGTACGGCCGCCGGAAAGTATGTGACAGAGCGATCTGCGATGCAGATGACGGCAGTGTACTGTTGTGTGAGGATCCTGTCGGAAGCGGTAGCAAGCCTGCCATTACAATTTTATAGATATACCGATGATGGCGGTAAGGAAAAAGCGGTGGAACATCCGCTTTATTTTTTGCTTCATGACGAACCGAATCCGGAGATGACTTCGTTCATATTCCGCGAGACTTTGATGACGCACTTGCTCCTGTGGGGTAATGCCTACAGCCAGATCATCAGGAACGGTAAGGGCGAAGTTGTAGCTCTGTATCCGTTGATGCCGGATCGGATGAAAGTGGATCGTGATGAACACGGACGGCTTTTTTACGAATACACGGTATATGATGCGGATGATGTGAGCGGTAGGAAGGGTACCAACAAGGTCGGCAGGACAGTGAAGCTTCAGCCTTCAGATGTACTTCACATTCCTGGGCTTGGGTTCGACGGTTTGGTTGGGTACAGCCCTATTGCGATGGCGAAGAATGCTATTGGGCTTGCGATTGCTACGGAAGAGTATGGTTCCAAGTTCTTTGCAAATGGTGCGACTCCGTCAGGAGTTCTGGAGCATCCGGGTACTATAAAGGATCCTTCCAAAGTCAGAGAGAGCTGGCAGGCTACCTTCGGAGGGAGCGGTAATGCAAATAAGATTGCTGTTTTGGAAGAAGGCATGAAGTATACGCCGATTTCCATATCGCCGGAACAGGCTCAGTTCCTTGAAACAAGGAAGTTCCAGATTGATGAGATTGCCCGCATTTTCAGGGTTCCGCCTCATATGATCGGAGACTTGGAGAAATCCAGTTTCAATAACATTGAGCAGCAGTCGCTTGAATTTGTGAAATATACTTTGGATCCCTGGGTGAGCAGATGGGAACAAGCGATGGTCCGGGCTTTGCTTACACCGGATGAAAAGAAGAAGTATTTCTTCAAGTTCAATGTGGACGGACTTCTACGTGGTGATTATCAGAGCCGCATGGCCGGATATGCTACGGCAAGGCAGAATGGCTGGATGTCTGCAAATGATATCCGCGAGCTAGAGAATCTGGACAGGATCCCGGAGGAAGACGGCGGTGATCTGTATTTGGTAAACGGAAATATGGTTCCTTTGGTATCTGCCGGTGCGGCGTACAACTTGGAGCCTGATGAAGGGAAGGAGGAAAATCCTGATGAAGAAGTTTTGGAACTGGAAGAGCAGAAAGATCAGAGACCAGGCAGGCGAAGAGGTCGCTGAGAGGGTGCTTTTCCTTAACGGCATGATTGCTGAAGAGAGCTGGTTTGATGATGATATCACGCCGGAGCTTTTCAGGGAAGAGTTGAATGCCGGAAGCGGAAATATCACAGTCTGGATCAACAGTCCGGGCGGTGACTGTGTGGCAGCGGCTCAGATCTACAACATGCTGATGGACTACAAGGGTGAGGTTACCGTTAAGATTGACGGACTTGCGGCATCGGCGGCAAGTGTGATCGCAATGGCCGGTACGAAGGTGCTCATGAGTCCGGTAAGTATGCTGATGATCCACAATCCTGCGACTATCGCTTTTGGCGATAAGGGTGAGATGCAGAAAGCGATTCATATGCTGGCTGAAGTCAAGGAAAGCATCATGAATGCTTACGAGATCAAGACGGGGCTCAACCGTGCGAAGATTTCAAGCATGATGGATGCTGAGACCTGGATGAATGCGCATAAGGCCGTGGAGCTGGGATTCGCGGATGGCATTCTTGAAAGAGAAGATGCTGTGGAAGATGTTGAAGCGCCGGATGTTTCGGCGATGTATTCCAAAGCGGCGGTAACAAATTCGCTTCGGGATAAGATCGTGGCGAAGTGTCATATCAAAGCACCGGATGAAAGTTGCACCGGTGCAACTGTAACTGAAAACAAAGTTGGTGAAGGGCGTTCCGCTGATGAGATCAGGGAGCGCTTAAATTTTATCAAGAGATTCATTTAAGGAGGATAAAGCGATGACTATCAATGAGATGATTCAGAAGAGAGCGAAGGTCTGGGAGACCGCGAAGAATTTTGTGGATACCCATGAGAATGAAAACGGCGTGCTCTCCGCCGAGGACAATGAGACTTATGGCCGCATGGAGAAGGAGATCGAGGATCTTACCAATGCCATCGACCGTCAGCAGAGGGCTGAGGCGAGGGAGGCAGAGCTTAGCAAGCCTGTAAACTCTCCTATCACTGCAAGACCTGCGAAGCAGGAAGAGGATAAGCCCGGCAGAGCTTCCAACGCTTACAAGGAAGACTTCGGTGCGCATCTTCGTGGTAAGGCACCTCTTCACAATGTGCTTTCTGAAGGGGTTCAGGCAGACGGCGGCTACCTTGTGCCTGAGGAGTTTGAGCGCCAGATCGTGATGGGACTTGATGAGGCGAACGTTGTGAGAAGCCTTGCAAAGGTTATCACCACAAGCGCTGAAAGAAAGATCCCTGTTGCGGCCACTCACTCTACCGCTGCATGGACAGCAGAGAACGGGGCATACACTCCGAGCGATCCTTCTTTCGACCAG
This sequence comes from Oribacterium sp., assembly GCA_017940955.1. Next base: position 19,139 of record JAGAXP010000315.1, on the reverse strand, counting down.
AAGACAATCGATGCATATAAGCTTACAGACCTTGTTAAGGTTTCCATCGAGCTTCTGCAGGATTCCATGTTTGACCTGGAAAGCTATATCGCATCTGAGTTCGCGAGGGCTTTCGGTATCGCAGAGGAAGAGGCCTTCTGCGTAGGTACCGGAACCGGTCAGCCTACGGGTATCTTTACTGCAAATGGCGGTCAGGTCGGTGTAGATAATGCAAACCTCTCTGCAGATGAGCTTATCAGCCTTGTTTATGCGCTGAAGAGTCCTTACCGCAGAAACGCTAAGTTCCTCATGAACGAGAAGACGGTTTCCACCATCCGTAAGTTTAAGGATGGTAACGGCGCATACCTCTGGCAGCCTTCTCTTCAGGCAGGTGAGCCTGACAAGCTTCTGGGTTATGAACTTTACACCAGTCCTTACGTTCCTGAAGCAAATGCAGGAGCATATGCTATCGCATTCGGCGATTTCAAGAATTACTGGATTGCTGATCGCTCCGGAAGAACCGTACAGAGACTCAACGAGCTTTACAGCACCAATGGCCAGGTTGGCTTTGTTGCTACAGAGCGTGTTGATGGTAAAGTTATCCTTCCTGAGGGCATTCAGCTTCTTAAGATGAAGGCGTGAGGACAGGAACATAAAAGGGGGTCGCGATTTGCGACTCCCTTAGATTATGGAGGTGCGAAATGAGCGAATATAACGCAAAGAATTATACAGAGCAGGGCGGCGAAGTCACTCATATCGGTGGAAAGATCGTATACGACAATGGTTTGATGCCGAATATGAGCACGGCTGATGTGACAAGCGATACCGTGGCAAAGGTCAGGACCACTCTGAATGCCCTGATCACGAAGCTTAAGAATGCAGGCCTCATGATAGGCGATGCTTTCACTATGCAGTATGCGGCGGTAACGGACAGCGTTGCCGGTCACGCAGATCGTTCCTATAACACTGGGAAGATCTCTGATGTTACGGTGGACAATGATGCACATACCATTACGATCACATTATCCGATAAGGTGAAGAACCTTAAGGATTTTGAGGCAGGTAACGGATGGGGTAAGCATAAGTGGCTTGGTGTAGGTCTTGGTATTGGGATCAGTCCTATCACAGGGTTGTACTACAACGGCTCCGCTTTGACTGCAGAGGATGTTACTGAGGCTACCCAGTGTGATCTTGCCGCTGGGTATTTTGTCCGCTGGGTTGCAGCGGATCTGGTTCTTGCAGGTGACAACAGTGAAAAATCTGTTGATTACTTTACACTGTGGGCTGATGGGTATGCTGAGACGACATACAAGCTCGTGATTGTTGAGCCTGCTTAAGACGAAGGACTGGCGGTGGGAAGTTCCTGCCGCCTTTATTGTGAGGTGGTCAGATGATCGTAACTGTGGAAGAGATGAAGAATTATCTGAGGATAGACTTCGAGGATGATGATTCACTACTGGCAAATTTCATAACGGCAGGTGAAAAGCAGTGCATGGATATCCTGCGGACAGATGATGAAGCTGACCTGGCTGATTGCCCGAATGGGAAGATTGCCGTGATGTTTACGGTGGCGTACCTGTACGAACACAGGGAGGAAGCGGATCATCATGCTATGGATCTGACGCTGAGGGCTCTGTTATTCGGGAGTCGGAAGGAGGGATTCTAATGGTTACGGCACTTTTGAATGAAAAGGTCGCGTTCCTGAAGAATACCGTTATTACTGATGCCGTTGGAAACCATACAAATGATTGGGATGAGTATTATACCTGCTTTGCGACTATCGGCGGTGAGGGAATGGCAAGTTCAAAGGAAGAAGAGGTTGCCGGTACTACGGTCGAGGATGTGGCGATGACAGTCACGGTCCGGTACTGTGCAAAGACAGCGGCAATCACTTCCACGGGGTACAGGATCCTTTTTAAGGGCGAGTTTTACGACATCGTGAATGTTGACCACATGAACTTTAAGAAGAAATCTCTGAAGTTTAGCTGCCGGAAAGTGAGGCGGTAGGTATGGCGACGGACAGAGTAAAGATCGACCAGATGGCTCATGTCATTATGAAAGGCTTACAGGAATACGCTGACCTTGCGACCGAGGATCTGAAGAAGGCTGTGAAGAAAGCCGGTGATGAGGCAAAGAAGGATATCCAAGCGAATGCTCCGGTGAAGACCGGTGCCTATAAGAAGAGCTGGACGGTGAAGACGACCAAGGAAACATCAAATGCGATGGAGGTTGTGGTTCATTCACGGAACCGTTATCAGCTGGCACATCTTTTGGAGTTTGGTCATGCGAAGCGGGGCGGTGGAAGGACGAAAGCAATTCCGCATATCGCTCCTGCGGAACAGCGGGCAGCGGAGATTCTGGAAAGAGAAGTGGAGGCGGCATTGAAATGACAATAGAACAGTTGGCAGCAATGCTGCAGGATACGGGGATTCCTTTCGCGTATGATCATTTCGCGGAAGGGGAAAGCCCGGAGCCACCGTTTATCTGTTACCTGTTGCCGGGGAGCGATAACTTCGCTGCGGACGGCAGGGTGTATTTCAGGATAAATGAGGTGCGGATTGAGCTTTACACAGATAAGAAGGATGTTTCCGTGGAAAAGCAGGTGGAGGATGCTCTGGATGGTCAGGGCATTTTTTATAACAAGAGTGAGGTCTGGATTTCGGAGGAACGGCTTTATGAGGTGCTGTATTCCTTTTCGGTTCCGGACGTGAGTGAAGATTAAGGAGGGTAAGAAGATGCCTAACAATAAGGTTAAGTACAATCTTAAGAATGCGCATTATGCGATGCTGCATATCGCCCAGGACGGAACGGTGAGTTTTGATACGCCGGTTGCGATACCCGGTGCTGTAAGCATTTCGCTGGATGCGAACGGAGAGCCGGAGAACTTCTATGCGGATGGCATTGCCTACTATGTCATCAATAACAATATGGGTTACGACGGTGATCTGGAACTTGCGATGATCCCTGAGAGCTTTAGGGTAGATGCGCTGAACGAGACTCTTGATGATAACAAGGTGCTGATCGAGAATGCGAACACAGAGCTTAACAGCTTTGCGTTGCTTTTCGAGTTTGACGGTGATGTGAAGCACATCAGGCACGTTCTGTATAACTGCTCCGCATCGAGACCTGGTATTGAGGGCAAGACCAACGAAGAGAGCCGTGAGGTTCAGACGGAGACTCTGACTATCAAGGCTACGCCTCTTGCGAGCGGCGTGGTTAAGGCGAAGACCGGCAATACTACGGATGCAACGGTTTATCAGAACTGGTATCAGTCGGTATATATGCCTACTGAGGTTTCCGGTGCGGATGTATCACTTTCCGCTTTAAGCATCGGTGCTCTTATACTGGATCCTACATTCAACAAGAATGTGACCAGCTATGAGACCACTACCAGCAATGCATCGAATACTGTGACTGCAACGGCTACGGATGAGAATGCAGGGGTTGTGATCTCTGTGAATGGAAATTCCGTTACAAGCGGATCCAGCGTGACATGGGAAGAAGGCGAGAATACCGTGAATGTGGTAGTCACGAACGGCGGTTCTTCCAGAACATACACGGTAATTGTAACTGCAAGTGAGTAAGGCAGACAGGTCTTTAAGGGCTTCGGAGTTGCAAGCAGTGCAGCTTCGGGGCTCTTTTTGACCGGCGCCATTTTGAAGAAGGGAGACTTTTATCATGAGTATGGTTAAGAAGATTGAAATCGACGGGAAGGAAGTTGCGTTCAGAGCTTCGGCAGCGATTCCGAGAATATACAGAATGAAGTTCCAGAGGGACATCTATAAGGATTTGGCGGCTTTGGAGAAGGCTATTGGGGATAACACCGAGGAAGTCAGCAATCTGGATATGTTTTCTTTGGAGATGTTTGAGAACATCGCCTATATCATGGCGAAGCACGCTGATCCGTCTATTCCGGACAGCCCGGAGGAATGGCTGGATGAGTTCAATACTTTCAGTATCTATCAGGTACTTCCGAAGATCATTGAGCTTTGGGGTTTAAATGTGAAGGTGGACGTGGAAGCTAAAAAAAACTTCAATCAACTGACCGCCAAATGACAACGGCTTTGTTCATGCTGAGGTGCGTGCAGATCGGGCTTTCGATACGGGATCTCGATCTGCTGACTATCGGCATGGTGAATGAGATGTTTATTGAAAATCAGAACGATGATGTTGCCGATAAGGCGTACCATCGTGTGGCTGGTCAGGCGGAGTTTGACGCGTTCTAAGGGGGTAACGGTTTATTACTCCATATTTTTCTATAGATTGGGGGTGCCTTGATGGCGGCGAACAGAATAAAGGGTATCACGATCGAGATCGGCGGTGATACCACAAAATTGCAGACTGCCTTGAAGGGCGTGAATACTCAGGTCAAGAGCACCCAGCAGCAGCTTAAGGATGTGGAGAAACTTTTGAAGCTGGATCCTGGGAACACGGAGCTGTTGGCTCAGAAGCACAGACTGCTTGGAGAGGCGGTTGCAGCTACAAAAGAGAAACTTGAAACATTAAAGACGGCGGCAGAGCAGGCGAACACGGCTCTGGCCAACGGGGATATATCGAAGGAACAGTATGATGCCCTGCAGAGGGAGATCATTGAGACCGAAAAAGACCTGGAAGCCTTGGAGAAGCAGGCGAATGAGTCTGCAACGGCTCTTCAGAGCATCGGGGCGAAGGGCGAGAAACTTAAGACAGTCGGAGACAATATCAGTAATGTCGGAACGAAGCTCCTACCGGTAACGGCAGGTGTTACGGCATTAGGCACGGCGGCGGTGAAAACTGCCGCTGATTTTGATTCTGCCATGAGCAAGGTTGCGGCGGTGTCCGGTGCGACCGGGGAAGACTTCGACAAGCTGAAGGCGAAAGCCCGTGAGATGGGAAGTAAGACGAAGTTCTCTGCTTCTGAGGCGGCTGAAGCCATGAACTATATGGCGATGGCAGGCTGGAAGACGGAGGATATGCTTTCCGGTATTGAAGGTGTCATGAACCTTGCGGCTGCTTCCGGGGAGGATCTGGCGACTACTTCCGATATCGTGACGGATGCTTTGACGGCTTTCGGACTCTCGGCTCAGGATTCGGGACATTTTGCGGATATACTGGCAGCGGCATCGAGTAATGCCAATACGAATGTATCCATGATGGGCGAGACCTTCAAGTATTGTGCTCCTATCGCAGGTGCCCTGGGTTTCTCTGCTGAGGATACGGCTGAAGCTATAGGACTTATGGCAAACGCCGGTATCAAAGGTTCACAGGCCGGTACAGCACTCAGAACCATCATGAATAACCTGTCCGGAGATGTGAAGATCTGCGGATCTTCTATCGGAGAGGTTACGGTTGCGACTACAAACGCTGACGGTTCCATGAGAGACCTCAGCGATATCCTGGCTGACTGTCGGACTGCTTTTTCGGGATTATCTGAGTCGGAGAAGGCTGCTGCGGCTGAATCCCTTGTGGGAAAAAATGCAATGTCAGGATTCCTGGCATTGATGAATGCCGGGGAAGGTGATATCAACAAGCTTTCTTCAGCAATTGAGAACTGTGACGGGTGTGCAGCCGGAATGGCTGAGACCATGAACAACAATCTGGAAGGACAGCTGACCATCTTGAAATCTCAACTTCAGGAACTGGCTATCTCTTTCGGTGAGATGTTGATGCCTGCGATCAGAACGATTGTCGGATGGATCCAGAAGCTGGTGGACTGGCTCAATTCGATGGATGAGGGTACGAGGAAGGTAATCATTACTGTTGCGCTTGTGGCAGCGGCTCTGGGTCCGGTGTTGATTGTTGTGGGTAAGATCATATCAGCTATCGGTACGATCATGACCATCATACCGAAGCTGGCAGGGGTTATCAATGCGGCGAAGGGTGTTTTTGCGGCGTTTAATGCGGTATGTGCGGCAAATCCATATGTGCTGATCATTGCGGCTATCGTGGCTTTGGTGGCGGCTTTCATATATCTATGGAACAACTGCGAAGAGTTCAGGCAATTCTGGATCGACTTGTGGGAAGGCATCAAGGAGATCGCTATTGCTGTATGGGAGGCTTTGAAGGCGTTCTTCCAGGCGGCATGGGAAGCTATCAAATCCACGGCTGAGACCATCTGGAACGGAATCAAGAATTTCTTCCAGGGCTTGTGGGATGGAATAAAGGCGATATTCCAGACGGTGGTGGACGCGATAAAGCTGATCATCACCACTTATTTCAATATCTATAAGACCATTATCACAACGGTGCTGAATGCAATAAAGACGGTATTCACGACAATCTGGAACGCTATTAAGACCGTGGTGACTGCGGTGGTTACGGCAATCAGCACGTTCCTGACTACGGCATGGAATGCAATTCAGACTACGGCAACGACCATCTGGAATGCGATTTCCAGCTTCTTTACGAATATCTGGAACGGCATCAAGAATGTGATCACTACGGCGGTCAATGCCATAAAAAATGTGGTCACGACGGCTTGGAATAACATTAAGAATACGGTTACTTCTGTCGGAAATGCGATAAAGACGGCAGTTACAAATCTCTGGAATAATGTGACTTCCGCTGTAAAGAATGCTATGAGTAATGTGTTCAATGCGGTAAAGAGCGGCTTTGCCAATGTGAAGGATCATATTACAGGGCTTGCGTCTCAGGCGTTTAACTGGGGCAAGGATCTGATCATGGGTATCGTGAACGGCATTAAGTCCTGTATCAGTGCAGTTGGTGATGCGGTATCAGCAGTGGCAGACAAGATCAAGAGCTTCCTGCATTTCTCGGTGCCGGATGAAGGACCTCTGACAGATTATGAGAAGTGGATGCCTGACTTTATGAAGGGATTGGCGAAGGGCATTGAGGATAGCAAGGGCATGGTCACGAAGGCTATGGATTCGCTTTCGGCAGACATGACCATAAGCCCGCAGGTGAATGGAATACAGGCGGCTATGGCTGGCGGTGGCAGAGTTTCGGGGGCTGATCTGAGCAGTTTGGTTTCTGCTATCAGAGAAACTGTCGGTAGTGTGAGTGCTTCCGGACAGGGCGGCGATATCGTGATTCCTGTTTACCTTGGCGGTACCATGCTAGATGAAGTGATCGTAAACGCTCAGCAGAGAGCGAATTTGAGAAGCGGAGGAAGGTGATGTTATGGCATTTATTCAATATCTGACATTTGACGGTGAGAACCTTCCTCTGCCGGATTCTTATGAAGTGGACCTTGAAGATAAGGAAGCGGATTCCGGAGGGGAAACCGAGGCTGGGACTATACAGAGGGATGTCGTTCGAGCGGGGGTTGTGGAGATATCCGTTTCCTTTTCGGTTACGCAAGTATGGCTGAAGAAGCTGACGGAGTATAAGCAGCAGGAAAGTATCACGGTGCGGTATTTTGATCCGGAGACGGCGACACAGGTTCAGACACAGATGTATGTTGAGGGCTTCAAGGCGAAGCTGGAAAAGGATACGAGTTATAAGGGACTGTGGACGGTGGGCTTTACATTGAAAGAGTTCTAAAAGTTAAGGAAAGAACTGCCGATATATGCTATAATGGCGCTATCGTGGGAGCGGTAAATCGGGCTTAATGGAGGAACTGATGGAACTAAAGAAACTGGAATATGATTTGACCGTTTGCAAGGTTGCGACGATTACTGACATAGATATGACAGCGGACTTTTTCTTTATCGGCAAAACAGATGAAGAAATATCTTTAGTCTGTAAGACCGAGGATACTCCGAAAAAAACAACTGAGTGCGATGATGGGTGGAAAGGATTTCGTATTCAAGGTATTCTTGATTTTTCTCTGATCGGAATCTTATCGAAATTATCGGGAATCCTTGCTGAGAACAATATTGGGATCTTTGCGGTATCAACTTTCAACACCGATTATATTCTTGTTAAGGCAGAAAACTTCGAGAGGGCTTTAAATGTACTGTCCGTAGAAGGATATACAATAGTATAAATACTTGTTTGGTGATTAAGCCGTAAGGCTTGATTATAAAAATATTTTAAGGAGAGTGCTGTTTGAAAAAGTACAACACACTGGAGATTGTGGGCTGACCGGGAGGTTTGCTGACAATCGCACAAGCCTCCCGCTGAGAAGCAGCTTTTGGTCACAAGTTTTCAGGAGGTAAAAAACATTGAATAAAAATGACTACACAATTCGTTTAGAAGAGAAGAAAGATTACAGAGCAGTTGAGAACCTTGTCAGGGAATCGTTCTGGAACGTTTATAAGCCGGGATGCGCTGAGCATTATGTGATCCATGTGCTGAGAGATGATCCGGCATTTGTTCCGGAGCTTGATTTCGTGATGGAGCAGGACGGCAGACTGATCGGACAGAATATGTTCATGAAGACTGTTATCGATGCGGATGATGGCAGGATGATCCCGTGTCTTACTATGGGACCGATCGGAATCATTCCGGAGCTGAAGCGTAAGGGATATGGGAAGGCAATTCTGGATTATTCCTTGGAAAAGGCTTCCAAGATGGGATTCGGTGCGGTACTGTTTGAGGGCAACATCGACTTCTATGGCAAAAGCGGATTTACTTATGCCAGAGAGTTTGGCATCCGGTATCATGATCTGCCTGAGGATGCGGATTCATCATTCTTTCTCTGCAAGGAACTGATTCCCGGATATCTGGCTGATGTAACGGGCGTTTACCAGACTCCACAGGGATATTACGTGGAGGATGAAGAGGTGGACGAATTCGACAAGAGCTTTCCTGCAAAAGAGAAACTGAAGCTGCCTGGTCAGATCTTCGGGTAAACGAAAACAGAATTATTGCAGCTTACGCTGACGGAAAGGGATCGGGAAACCGGTCTCTTTTTGTTGTGGGAAATGAGGTGAGTGGATGTATCCTGTATCGGAAGCGTTCCTGCAGTCGGTGCAGGAGAACACACGGAAATATTATTGGACGGGAAAGATCACTACGAAGAATGGCGTGGTGTATGACTTTGGAGCTGAGGATATCGTTAAGGGGAGCGGGTATATTTCGGCTCAGTGCTGTGGGTCTACGGAGATTGAACTTGGTACGGTGTATGCCGCTGAGATGGGGGTGACGCTGCTTTCGGATATTGACCGGTATACCCTGGAAGATGCATTGGTGGAGGTGTTCTATCATCTGAGGATTTCACGGAGCAGAAGTAGCGGTGATCTGGATCCTGAGTATGATCAGGCGGTTGAGGCTGACGGTATCTATGAGACGATCCCGATGGGCGTTTTTGAGGTGTCGGAGGCAAACAGGACGGTGAAATGCCTGGAACTGAAAGCCTATGATTATATGCTTCGGTTCGAGATGGACTTCAACGGTTTTGAGACTGTCGGCAAGGCGTATGACTTTATCCATCTTTGCTGTGAAGCCTGTGATGTGGAGTTTTCGTTGACGCAGGAAGAAGTCGAGGCGATGCCGAATGGCGATACGGCGCTTTCCATTTATACAGACAATGATATCGAGACCTACCGAGATGTGCTCTACTATGTGGGGCAGGTGCTTGGTGGGTTTTTCTGTATCAACCGTGAGGGTGTGCTGGAACTGAGGAAGTATGACGATTATCCGGTGATGGAGATTGCTGGCAGACATCGCTTTTCTTCCAGTTTTTCAGACTTTATCACGAGGTATACAGCAGTTTCGTCAACGAATATGCGGACAGAGATTGCGGAGTATTACCATCTGGATCCGGATGACGGGCTGACTATGAATCTGGGTGTTAATCCGCTTTTACAGTTTGGATTGGAAGAGACCAGACAGCAGCTCTGCATGAATATCCTGAATGATATTTCGGTTATAGATTATGTGCCGTTTGATTCTGATACCATCGGGAATCCGGCACTGGATGTTGGTGATGTGCTGACTTTTATCGGTGGTCAGGCTGACAGGAATAAGATTAGCGCCATTACTTCCATGCAGATCAATATGTATGGAAAGCAGAAGCTGAAGGGTGTCGGAAAGAATCCGAGGCTGGCTCAGGCAAAGAGTAAGAATGATAAGAATATCTCCGGGCTTCTATCACAGATAGAGGCGGGGAAGATAGGCATTCATACATTTACGAATGCTTCGGCGTTTACGGTACAGGATCAGGATACGAAGATCATTTCTATTGAGTTTGCGACATCCGAGGATAATCACGCTCAGTTTTTCGGGCAGGTGATCGTGGATGTGGATGCGGATGAGGTCACAAAGACTGCAACGGCAGCAGGTGATGTGGTTATTCCGTCTGTAGCTGTGGATGAGCCGGAACCTTTGGATCCCGATAATCCTGATGTGATCGGTAATACAGAAGAGCAGACGGTTTCAGTATCACTGCCGGTGAGCTGGACGGAAGATGGTCATGCGGATGTGATCTTTTCCTTTGAGTTCAATAACCAGATGATCCCGATCCATTATCCTCAGGAACATTGGTGCAGCGGGCGGCATACGATCCTTTTGTATTACCCAATTGAAAATGTGATGGCGAACTTCACCAACACTTTCAATGTTTATATGCGATGTACCGGCGGAACGGCTTCCGTGGATACGGGGTTCTGCATTGCTTCCATATCCGGTCAGAGCATGGGCGCTGATGCGGCCTGGGATGGCAAGATCGAGGTTGAGGAATACGTGGAGAGGTTCCCGATCGGTACTGGAGCACTGGCAGGAAGGCTGAGGGGTGTAGGCTTTACTGAGAGTACGCTGTGGGAGATTGATGAGCTTATGAAGAGAAGTTATTCCGACACCAAGACCGGCAGAAGCTCTATCGGCGGATTTGCGGTTCAGGTGGATGTTGCAGGGAGCAATTCATAAGGAGGTAGCGATGAGAAGATATACAGGAAATGTGACAGTCGAGCTGGAAGATGTGAATACCGGCGTGGTGGAGACTGTCCAGGAAACGAATATGGTCACGAATGCTGTGAATGACCTGTTGGGAACGAACCCGATGGGTCTTTTTTACAAGACTTCGGGGCAGTATGACGATATGGTGGTCTGGAATGATGAGATGCTGCCGATCTGCCCGAATATGATCGGCGGTCTTCTTCTGTTCCCGAGTGCCTTGACAGAGCAGGCGGCAAATATCTATCCGCCTGCAACGAATATGCCGGTGGGATATGCGTCAAACGATGTAAATGCCACGGGAAATGTGAAGAGGGGCAGCATGAACCTTACGGAGAGCACGGCTCTGTCGGATGGGTATAAGTTCGTCTGGGAGTTTATGCCGTCTCAGGGGAACGGCACTATCGCGGCAATCGGTCTGACATCAAAACAGGGCGGAGCCAATGACTATGGAAGCGACGCGGCGGTGGACACAACGCTTTTATTGCTCAGGCAGAACTCTTTGAATCTTTCTGTGGCGTGGCTCAATACGCTGTTCATGGCGGTGGAGGTTGACTTTGAGAACGGGCTTCTTTATTCAATCGCTTATGCCAGCAATACGGTGACGATCACGAAGTACAGGATCCCGATCTTTGATGTGGGGCTGAATGAGAAGCTGGATGATACGACGTTGACCTTGCTAGATACTACGGTGCTGCAGTGTTCCACCTTCCATTTTTACGGAAGCTATACGCCGAGCGGAATCTTCCTTGACGGTGGTGATGGGTACTGGTACGGATTTGCAAATTCTGCAAATTCATCCGGCAATGCTACGGTGCTCTGGATCAAGATCAAGAAGAGTGATCTGACATTTACTGAGGGTACCTGGACGCTTTCCAATGCAGCGTTGAAGGCTATGGGAAGTTTCCGTGAGGATTCCAGTTATCCGAATACACAGAGGAATGCCGTATTGAGGAATGGTTATCTGTATGTGCTGGGGTATGATAATACTTGCGTTTACAAGATCAATATCAGCAATTCCACGGATGTCACGAAGCTTAACCTGGGCTTTACCTCAGAGGCGAAGTCGATCTGTACTTCGGGAAGCTGCGAGGTACGGCTCATGATGATCGGGGATGTAATCGTGGGATACGATTTCATCATTGATGGCAGCGACAATGTGATCCAGACCGCAGGTGGAACGAGGACGAACAATCTTGCAACGCCGCTCTTTAGGTATAAGGAGTTCATGGTCGGATGGGGCGGATCCTATGGCAATGAGTACAGGTATAATTTCCTGTTCACACCGTATCTGGCGACGATCTGCAATCTTTCGCAGGCGGTGGTCAAGAATGCGGATAAGACAATGAAGATCACTTATACACTCACGGAGCAGGTGGTTACTTCGTAGGTATCTGCTTTGAAATAAAACGACACATTAAACAGCACATTGAACAGCACATTGGCTGGAACGGTGTGTAACTAATGGCGGCGGTTTCCGATACGGAGCCGCCTATTTTAATGCGAAGGAGGGCATGGCGATGAAGGAATTTTGGAGTTTGGTGCAGTTGGGATTTGCAGCTGTCGGAGGATGGCTGGGTTACTTTTTGGGAGGTTGTGACGGTTTGCTTTATGCGTTGTTGGCGTTTGTGGTGCTTGATTACATCACGGGAATCATGTGTGCGGTGGCGGATAAGAAGTTGAGTTCTAACGTATCCTTCCGCGGGCTGGCAAAAAAAGTGTTGGTTTTTGTCATGGTGGGTGTCGGGCATCTTTTGGATACTCAGATTCTCGGAGAGACCGGCGTACTAAGGACAGCCATCATTTTCTTTTACATGAGTAATGAAGGACTTTCGCTGGTTGAGAATGCGGCGTATCTTGGATTGCCAGTGCCGGAGAAGTTGAGAGCCGTTTTGGAGCAATTACATGAGAAGAGCAGAGGGGATGGTGAGCAGTAATGGGATATACAAATAGTCCTGTGGTGGTTTATACAAAGCTCAGTCCGAATCATTCCGGACAGAGAACACAGCAAATATCTCGGATCAGTCCACACTGTGTTGTCGGACAGGCAACAGCAGAAGGCCTTGGAGACTGGTTCGCAAAGAAAACCACGCAGGCTTCCAGTAATTATGGAATTGATCGTGATGGCAGGGTGGCTTTATATGTTGAGGAAAAGAACCGGTCTTGGTGTACTTCGAGTGCTGAAAACGATCAGAGAGCAATTACGATTGAGTGTGCTTCTGATAGCACTGAGCCGTATGCTTTCAGGGATATCGTTTATCAGAGGCTGATCGATCTTTGTACCGATATCTGCAAGCGTAACGGAAAGAAGGTGCTGATCTGGTTCGGGGATAAGCAGAAAACACTGAACTATCAGCCGAAGTCGGATGAGATGATCCTTACGGTTCACCGGTGGTTTGCGAATAAGAGCTGTCCGGGAGACTGGATGTATGCCAGGATGGGTGATCTGGCACAGAAGGTGACAGCGGCTCTTGGCGGTACGGCTGAGGTTCCTGCAGCCCCGCCTGTGAAGGATACAGAGAGACAGATCTGGGATTATCTTTTCGACAGGATCGGGAACGCTTATGGTGCTGCTGGGCTTATGGGAAATCTGTATGCTGAGTCAGGGCTTCGTCCGAATAATTTGCAGAACAGCTTTGAAAAGAAGCTGAATATCACAGATGAAGAATACACGAAGCTTGTTGATGGAGGTAATTATCCTGAGTTCATTGCGGATAAGGCTGGCTACGGTTTGGCTCAGTGGACTTTTTGGAGCAGGAAGCAGGCACTTTTGGATTTTGCGAAGGATAGGGGCGTTTCCATCTCGGATCTTCAGATGCAGCTGGACTTCATGTGGAAGGAGCTGAATGACAGCCATCCGGCGGTGCTGATCGTGCTGAAAGAGGCAAAGTCCGTCAGGGAGGCATCGGATGCGGTGCTTATGTGGTATGAGAGACCGGCGGATCAGAGTGAGGCGGTACAGGCGAAGAGAGCAGGGTATGGACAGGGGTATTATGAAAAGTATGCTGGTGAAGTCGTAAAGCCTGTGAGCGGAGGGATGACTAATTCGGATTGTCCATTCCTTGTGAAGGTGACAGCGAAGGATCTGCGGATCCGTAAGGGTAATGGTACTGACACGGCGTGGACGGGAAAGTATGCGCCACCGGGGGTTTATACGATTGTTGAGGTCAAGAGTGGAAAAGGCTCCAATAACGGATGGGGAAGACTGAAGAGCGGTGCAGGGTGGATCACGCTGGACTATACGGAGACAGTTTAATACGTTTAGAAAGATGCCCTCACTTTAGCGGAAACGCTAGAGTGAGGGCTTTTTTTATAGCTTCACAATTTCATCCTCAGGAGGCATGGGTATGGTGTAATTATGTATAGATCGAGAAGGGTAATCAAAATACTGCCATAATACTTTACTAACTGCTCTTTCCATATCCAAATAGAAGTGAGCCAGTCGCTCCACAGGCATCTCGTCAAGTGCGGAGGGTGGGATTTCGTTATCTATCATTAAATCTTTTATGTATTGCATAGCACCTTGTTGACGACGTTCATGCAAAACATACGGATGATCAGCAACGATGAATTGAGATTTGATCTCGGCTGCTTCTTCAGGTGAACTGGCGTATTGATCAGCCATTTTATCATATTCTCCACCTAAAAAATATGGATCAACGTCAAGGCATTTTCCGAGCCGTTCTAGTATATCAGGGTTAATTTTACCTGTCTCTTTTGCACGACGAATGGTGCGCTCAGAAGCGCTAAGCGTGGAATTTGTGTTTAATTTGCGCAGGCTGGTTTTTCGATAATCCAATGCTTCCTGCAACCTCTTTGAACTGAAGTCTGTTTTCTTGATTTCCGGTCTTCCTCTTTTCATTGTATCACCTCAAAAGTGCGGACATTAAATAAATAAGTGGCATACCTCGTACCATTGATATATATGCTGTTTGTGCTATTATCAGTATATAGAATTTGATTTAAAAACGCAATAGTGCGGACATAAAATCTCAAGGGAGGAAATATTTATGACAGAGACAAATGTAACGACAACAAACAACGTGATGATGCTAATTGAAAGAATGATGAACAGTAAACATGCTCCGTTGTATGCAGCGCTGGCAACCGTAATCGGGATATTCGGCATTTATGAATATTTTGATAAGGTTGATAAAGGCATGGAGTTAGGTTACGAAACTTCGGCAAAGGCAGGACAATTCGGAGAAGTATCATTTTTGCGGAAAGAGAACAATACGTACGTAGAAAATGAGCAGAAAGAAGCGAAAACAGGAACAGCCGAAGACTCTGAAACAAAAGAAAGCTGATATGCACAATATAAGAAAGTAGAGCTATCTGAATAAGGGAACATTGGATACTAACCGTAGTTGTCACTTTTTTGATGACTGCGGTTTTTTGTGAAAAGGAGATGTCTCCATATGAACAAGTATGAGGGACATCCGGTAAAAAGAGGATGTCTCTATGTGCACGAGGATTAAGCACATATGAAAAGTTTTTTGAAGAAAATCCGCTATTTTTCCCGTCAATTGTCCTTAGAGAGTTAGGAAGAAAAATCCTAATGCACTCTGTCGGATAAGAGCGGACAAAGATGTCGGATACGTACATTAAGGGATTCCGCGGCAGCAGGTGTTCGCAGGCGAAGGGTCGGGATAGATCTTCTGAAAAAAATCACAGTTGAAAAAGGAGGATTTTATCATGGCTTACAGCAGAGCAAATGTACCGGAACTGGAGAATCTACTGAAGTACGGAAAGAAGAAGTTCGTGCGCTACGATGAGGGAGCAAAGCTTTATTCTATGGGGGTGCATTCTTTTCAGGAGCTGGCGAAGGAAGCGGGTGCTGTCTACCATGTGAAGCGGATCGTGCTGGTGAATACCGAAGTGATCGATGCTTACATGGAGAATTTCAAGGATTTATAAGCATTGACGGTGAAGCAGTCTGTAGTGCTTTGAGATTTTTGAAAAAAGGATATTGACTTTTCAGAGGGCGAAAAGTATAATCATGGATACAGACGGGAGGTATCGCACTTATGGCGAAGATGGGAAGACCAAAATTGGATGATCCGAGAGAGCATCAGGTAACGGTGCGGTTTTCGGACGCTCAGATGAAGCGACTCATCGCCTATTGCGAGAAGTTCCATCTGAACAAAGCACAGGCGCTCATGAACGGCTTCGAGGAGCTTGAACGACAGGCGAAGGAAGCAGATCAGGGCAAATGACAGGCTGCTTCTCACTTAAAGAAAGTGAGGTAGCAGAATGGCAAATTCAAGGAAGGACTCTCGCGGGTACGTCCTGAAAACCGGAGAGTTCCAGAGAAAGGACGGGCGGTATTCATATTCTTACACGGATAAGGAGGGAAAGCGCCACACAGTTTACGAAAACAGTTTAGCAGAGTTAAGGAAAAAGGAACGGCAGATAATCCGGGACATTGAGGACGGCATTGATGCACATGCACCGGAAAAGATCACGCTGAACGATCTGTGGGACAAGTACATCGGACAGAAGTATGATCTGAAGCCAACCACAAGAGCGAATTACAAATATTGTTATGACCGCTATGTGAGAGACGGCTTCGGGAAGCGCAAGATCGTGGACATCAAGTATACGGATATCAAGAAGTTCTACTATGGGATCATTCAGGACAAGGAGCTCAGCTCCGCCACATTGGATAACATCCATACAGATCTTCATCCGGCATTCCAGATGGCTGTGAGAGACGGGCTTTTAAGGTCAAATCCTTCAGACGGCGTGATGGCAGAGATTAAGAAGAGCCACGTTTGGAACATTCCCAAGAAGTGTGCTCTGACGGTTGTTCAGCAGAAGGCTTTCACGAATTATATCAGGGAGAGCAAAGATTATCAGGGATGGACACCGGTTCTTATGATCCTGTTAGGTACAGGGATGCGTATCGGTGAATGTCTGGGGCTCCGCTGGGATGATCTGGATTTTGAGAATCGCACGATCAGCGTGAATCATAACATCACAGACAGGCCTTATGAGGATGGAACCTGCGCAAAGCATATCCAGACTCCGAAGACAAGGGCAGGTGCCAGGACGATCCCGATGATCGATGAAGTGTTTGAGGCATTTCTGCAGGAGTATGAGATCCAGAAGTGCATGGGTTATAAGTCGGAGACAATTGATGGTTATACCAATTTCGTTTTCCTTACATCAGGTGGCAGCGTGATCACGGCAGCCAGTGTAAATCGGGTGATACATATGGTCATCGACAGCTACAATGAAAAGGAGACGAAGAAGGCAAAGGAAGAGATGAGGGAGCCGGTATTGCTTCCGAGCTTTTCGGCACACATCCTTCGTCATACCTTTTGTACGAGGCTCTGCGAATGCGAGACGAATGTGAAGGTGATCCAGAGTTTGATGGGACATTCAGATTTCTCGACAACGATGGATATCTACACGGACGTTACCGAGGAGAAGAAGCAGGAAGTTCTGACAAATCTCCAGGGCAAGATCATCATTTAAAAGTAACGATGTGTCTATCGTTTTTTACCTTAGGCACATATCAGTCGAAGTCTTTATGTTTGTCCGACACGAAAGCCAAAACGGCATTTTACAACACGGTTGACTACAAAGAGTTGCGTATTGTTGGATTTCAGCGGATAAACATGGAAAAGGGGTATTTTCAAAGACGGCTGTCGAAATATAGTTGTCGGCGTTCGGCGGTATTCCTAAAGGAAGCGTTCCCGACGTTAAAATCCGTCCCTAATAGGGATTAATCCGACAGAAAGTCAGTGAAATCCAATAGTCTGAGGGGGTTCGTGGTAGTAAATGAAAGTACAACGAACCTGATAACGAAGGACGGATTTGGCTGGATTGATACGTTCTAATCCAAAAAGATTTAATGGATAAGCATGGATTGCTGAAGGTAAAAAAGAATAGATAGCTTCTGAGGAGCAGCCTCAGGAATGTGCGATATAGGCACTTCGTTATTTGGTAGAAATATCAATTGCGAGGTGCCTTTTCTTTTTACACATTCCGACCAAACCAAATCTGAAGCAGGATATTATCCGCAGAATCAAGGCCGTGAAGGAACCTGAGCTGCAGACCATTTTGGATCTGAGGTACCTTGCCTATATGCGCTGGGAGCAGATCGCCATTGAATTGGATTATAGAATCGACAATGTTTATATCCTTCACAGGAAAGCATTGGATCAGATCACGGTCCCGGAATCTTTACAGTAGATTACAGGAATTACAGTTCGCCTATGTGATATTGTTATAATGGCGAAAAGGTAAAATTAAAGAGGCTCTGAGGGAGAAATCCTTAGGAGCCTTTGTTATAGGTGGTGATGCAATGCCAATGAAACTGAAACGACCGGGCAGTTATCCCGGCTGTCCGAACTTAACAGATGGACGGTTCTGTCCGGAACATCAGAAATATCTATAGCGATATAAACACGTTACAGCTTCATATCAGTCAGGCACTTACATTTTCCGGTAAGACAGCCCTGTCATCGATGTAGTAATCACAAGTGATCTTACGGGAGTTGTTGCCATACTTCTCTATGATCTCCGGAAGGTTGTCATTTATGGCATCGAATTCCAGATCCTGTTCCCTGCACCATGATACAGCTTTATCCAATGCCTCACCGGCACGACAGGTCCATAATATCAGTTTGTTACCTGATTCACGCTGAGATTTCAGGTATTCTATCAGTGGTATATTGGGTTCTCCGAGTTCAGGCCAGTTGCTGTAACATAGTGTCCCGTCGAAATCAACGGCAATGATCATGTAATCCATAAAATCTCCATTCCGCCGCCTAAAAAGACGGCACAATAGTATGAAAAGTGTTTTTTACGCTATCTATCTAAGTAAAACAAAGCAAATTTTGGTTCAAAAGCTTCCAAAATACGATTCCCGGACAGATTTATTGCATAAAAATTTTACAGTCGAACAAATGTACGGCAATAACTTATTTATAGCACGTTTGTTCTTTAAAATCAACAAGAAATATAAATTGTGATGAATAGTACTCAAACCAGTCAAGGGATGCGATAATAGAAGCATGGTACAAGCCGTACCAGAGGTGTCTGCCTTAAAGATTGGATAAATAATCAAAATGTATCAACTAAGAGGAGGGTTCTTATGTCATCACGAGAAGAGCGAATCTAGGTATTTGAGGATACACAGGCATGGATCAATGAAAACAAGGATTTGTCAGATTCGATAAGTTTCGGAAAGAAACATACAGAGATTTTTTATGAAAATGATTATCCAGATTTTAATATAAACCGTAAATATGATACACAGGTCACAGTGACAAAGGACAGGTCATATCAGGCTGCAATGCGTCTTCATTCAGAAGATAAAAACAGTAAGATAGCAGTTATGAATTTTGCCAATGCTTTTCATGCAGGTGGTGGAG
>JAGAXP010000314.1 GCA_017940955.1 Oribacterium sp. | reverse complement strand
GTAGAACTGTTCTGTTCCCGGCATCTTGTAATAAGCCTCTATCAGCGGAAGAAATGCACCTGAGAACTCCTTTGTGAAATAGACCGGACCGTACATGCACCACTTGTCACAGCCCCCGACGGAAACGCTCTTTATCGTTCCGTTCTTGCCTGTCTCCATGGCCCACTCTCTGGTCTCCCCCTTCATAAAGGTGGCCGCATACCATGAATCGGCCTCGTAGGTATGGTAGATGTTATCCCTCATCCAGTTATCCGAGGACAGAATATAGCAGTTCTTCCCCATCAGGAAGTCCTTTGCATGGTGCATAGTGGCAAGGGTGTTCTTGTCGGCAAATTCCGGATTGTAAATGAGCTTTACATCATATTTGTCGATGAGATAATCAAATTTCTCCTTAAGATATCCCACCATGATGGTTATGTCCTTTATACCTACCTCATGCAGCTGCCTTATCTGCCTTTCTATCATCCTCTCTCCGAAGACTTCCAGGAGTCCCTTCGGAGTCTCGTAGGTGAGGGGCACGAATCTCGAGCCGAAGCCGGAAGCCAGGATCAGGGCTCTGTCCACACGGTATCTCTCCAGAAGCCTTCTTCCCTTTTCAGTCATCTCATAGGACACATTACGTCCCCGTCCCTCTGAATGATCCAGCTTCACAAGAAGCCCTTCAGAAACCGTATCCGCTATAAGTTTATTGGTCTTTCCAAGGGAAACCCCCAGCTGGAAAGCAATATCCCTCTGGGTGCTCTCCCCGTTCTCATGAAGTGTCCGTAAAATAATGACAGATTCTTTCATCATATTTATCCCATCTCCAAATCTCTGTATTACTGTTTAAAATCCACCGTGGTGAGATTTATGTTCAAATTAATCATATTTGATTGTATTTTGAACATGATAACATCAAATATCCCTCTGCACAAGATTTATATATAAAAAAGAGCACCTTCCGGTCCTGTAAAAGGACCGGAAAGTGCCCGTAGCTTATATACGTAATATTCTGTTTTCAAGCGCTTATCAAGGCTCGGAAACCTCGAAGATAAGGTCGCCATAGCTTGGGTACGGCCAGAGATCCTTATCAACGATCTGCTCAAGCTCATCTACAGGAGCACGGAGAGCCTTCATGGCCGGAACGATGACATCATGATAGTCATGTGCCTTCTTCTCCGCATTCTTCTCCCTGCCGTACTTTTCAACATAGTCGAACAGTTCTGTACGCGCTCTGTCCATATCCGAAAGAAGCTTTGATGCCCTGTCGAGAAGTCTCTGCTGAACGCTCACATCCGCACCCGGACATGCAGCAAGGACCTTGTTGATGGAGTCCGCAAGTCTCGTTGTGTAATGGATGACAGCCGGGATGATCTGCTTGCCGGAGATGTTGATCATGGCACGGGCTTCAATATTTGTGACCTTTACGTAATGCTCGTACTCAACCTCTGTACGGCTCTCAAGCTCTGACTGTGTATAGATTCCGAACTCTCTGAAGAGCTCTACTGCCTTCTCTGTAGTAAGTGCAGGGATAGCATCCACCATGGAAGGAAGGTTCGGAAGTCCGCGTCTCTCAGCTTCCTTCACCCATTCCTCACTGTAGCCGTTTCCGTTGAAGATGATCCTCTGGTGCTCGGTAAGGAGCTTCTTTATATAATCATGGCATGCTGTCTTGAAATCCTCTGCCTTCTCAAGAACATCCGCAGCCTCTTTGAACTGCTCAGCCACTATAGAATCGAGAATGATATTGGCACTGGCGATGGAATCGCTGGAGCCGACCATACGGAACTCGAACTTGTTTCCTGTAAAGGCAAATGGAGATGTACGGTTACGATCCGTAACATCCGCATAAAGATCCGGCATGGTGTTTACACCGGTAGGGAGTTTCTTGCCCTTCTTGGAATTTGTGGCATATCCTGTTCCTATAAGCTGCTGAACCACATCCTCAAGCTGTGTTCCGATAAATGCTGAAATGATGGCAGGAGGTGCTTCATCCGCACCGAGTCTGTGCTCGTTTCCAACATCAGCCGCGCTGAGTCTCAGAAGGTCCGCATGCTTGTCTATAGCTGCAAGAACGCAGGCAAGGATCAGAAGGAACTGAATGTTGTCATGGGGTGTATCTCCGGGGCTCATGAGGTTAATGCCGTCGTCCGTTACAAGTGACCAGTTGTTATGCTTACCTGATCCGTTGATTCCCTCAAACGGCTTCTCATGAAGCAGGCACTCGAGACCATGCTTAGGCGCTGTCTTCTTCATGACCTCCATAACCAGCTGGTTGTGGTCTACCGCAAGATTTGCCTCATCATAAACAGGAGCGAGCTCATGCTGCGCAGGAGCTACCTCATTGTGCTCTGTCTTGGCTGTTACACCAAGCTTCCAGAGCTGAACATCTACGTCTCTCATAAACTCGGCAATTCTGTGACGGATGGAACCGAAATAATGGTCATCCAGTTCCTGGCCCTTTGCAGGCATGACGCCAAACAGGGTACGGCCGGTATATATGAGATCCTTTCTCTTCAGATACTTGTTTCTGTCAACAAGGAAATACTCCTGCTCTGCGCCGACAGATGGCTTTACAGACTTGGTGGTGGTATTTCCGAAAAGACGGAGAACTCTCAATGCCTGCTCATTGATGGCCTGCATCGAACGAAGAAGGGGTGTTTTTGTATCAAGAGCCTCACCTCCAAAGGAGCAAAAGGAAGTGGGGATACACAGAGTCACGATGTCGTTATCGTCACCCTCATGGCGGAGGAAAGCAGGGCTGGTACAATCCCAGATGGTATAGCCCCTTGCCTCAAATGTTGCACGAAGTCCTCCTGACGGGAAAGAAGAAGCGTCAGCTTCACTTCTGACAAGCTCTTTTCCGGAAAACTCCATGATTACCTTACCGTTCTGGTCAGCGGCGGAAATGAAAGAGTCATGCTTCTCGGCGGTTATACCGGTCAAAGGCTGGAACCAGTGAGTATAATGGGTCGCTCCATGCTGAAGCGCCCACTCTTTCATCGCCTGTGCGACGGAATCAGCTATCGTTGGATCAAGTTCATAGCCCTCAGTGATCGTCTTCTTAAGCTTCTTATACACAGCCTTCGGAAGACGTTCCTGCATAACCTTGTCATTGAAGACATCTTCGCCAAAAATCTCGGCGACGTTCAGAACACCATTCATTCGTTAATCTCCTTTTACTCCCTTATGAAAGGAAAATTTGCGTATTTAGTTTTACTTTGCAGATTGTAAACCACAGCAT
>JAGAXP010000033.1 GCA_017940955.1 Oribacterium sp. | reverse complement strand
CGGTGAAGGGGTGATCTTTTGGTAACCCAGGAAGCGGTAAATTTCTTTTTGTCTAAGTTCTATCATAAAATACTAAAAGTGCCGTACCCCGCGGGGCGACGGCACGGTAAATTTGGATTGCTGTGTGTAAATCAATGCTTGTTCCGATATGTACTCACCGAAGGGCAGAAGAGAGAGCCACAGTCTGCAAAGCCACGGAGAAAAACCGATGTAGTACAACGAATAATTAATAATCAGTACATGTGGCTCTGTTCGAACGCTGTGATACAGCTCAATCAGCAGAGTTTAAATGTGTCAGATACTTATTATTCGATGTACTAGTCGATATAGCATCAGATCTTCAGTATCTCCGAAAGATTCTTCTGTATCGCTTCAGCGATATCCGGCTTGTTCATGGAATAAACATGTATGTGCTTTACATCATTTGCTATGAGGTCAATGATCTGCTCAGTTGCGTAAATGATACCCGCCTGCTTCATAGCCTCCGGATGGTCTCCGAACTTGTCGACTATCTCTCTGAACCTTGTTGGAACAGAAGTTCCGGAGAGAGCAACAGACCTGCCCAGCTGCTTGGCATTGGTTATAGGCATTATGCCTGCAAGCACCGGCACGCGGATGTCATTTTCCCTAAGTCTGTATAGGAAGTTAAAGAACTCAGCATTATCAAAAAACATCTGAGTCGTGAGGAAATCAACGCCGGCATCCACCTTTTTCTTCAGGTTTTTAATGTCTTCGTCCTTGTGGGCGCACTCCACATGACCTTCCGGATAGCAGGCACCTCCGATGCAGAAATCTCCGTGAGCCTTGATGTCGGCAATAAGCTCCGAAGCATAATGGTAATCATGGTGAGGAGTGCCGTCCTTAGGGATGTCTCCGCGAAGAGCCATGATGTTTTCGAAGCCGTACTCCTTGAATTTTGAGAGCATGTTGTGAACATGTTCCCTGGTGGAGGAAACGCAGGTAAGATGTGGGAGAACCTCAACCCCATGCTTGTCCCGGATGGTTTTGGCGATGTTCAATGTGAATTCCGAAGTTCCTCCGCCGGCACCGTAGGTCACGGACATAAAGCTTGGCTTAAGGGCTGCGACTTCTTCAGTAGCCTGCTGAACAGTGTCAAAGTTCTCTATTTTTTTTGGCGGGAAGACCTCAAAAGATAAAGTTGTCTTGCCGTTATTTAGTATGTCAATTATCCTCATGGATTCCTCCTGAAAAAGAAATATAAACTGAGAAAAAGTGATTTCTCAAAGCCTTTTTTAATGTTTTCAAAAACGGTCTTTCTTTATATTTAACCACAAAAGAATATATTTTCATAATAAATTCTGATTAGGAGAGGATATAAGCTGAAACTATAAGTAGTTAGGTTATGATTCTTCACATTTGTACATAAAGCTAATAAATGGATGTCAGGTGCTTCCGGTCAACCTCATCCCGGACAGAACTGTTTCAATGAATAAAGTATCTTCTGACTTCTCCTGCCTGGTATAGTGAACCGAAGCAAACTATCGGGAGATTCAATTCTTTTCCCCGGGTGACTGCCATGGCTACGGCATCTTTAATGGAAGGAGCAGCGAAGACCGGTCCCTCAAAGACTGTAAAAATCTCTTTTTTCAGTTCTTCCGGATCAAGTCCCCGGCCATCGTAGGGAAGTTCGGCTATGAAGCTTTCCGCAAAAGGAGTTATGAGCTTCAGCATTTCCTGATGATCCTTGTCCTTCATCACACCCATGACGAAGATTACCTTCTTATCCGGCAGAAACGCTTTTATGGATTCCGAAAGAGCAGCAACTCCGTTTGGGTTGTGAGCGCCGTCCAGTATAAATACCGGATCCTCGGACAGCAGCTCAAAACGTCCCGGCCAACGGGCATTCAGGAGTCCCCGCTTTATGGTTTCGTCGTCAATGTCTACGCCGCGGCTTTTCAGGCTCAATATGATATCAATGGCGGCCATGGCATTATCGATCTGGTAAGAACCAAGAAGTGGAAGTTTTATATTTTTTATTGACCGGTAGCTGAAAACTTCTCCTTTCAGGGAATAGGAGTGCACTGCAAGTTCGTCAGGATCGGTTATGGTCATAGGAACCTGTCTTGAAGAGCCGGTTTCGTTATGGTCAGTGTATGGGCTGATTATCAGTTCATTATCGCCGGGTTTGTTAGAGGGGTCAGCATTAGCTTTGTTGACCTCGTTGAATCTGTCTGCAATGACCCGAAGAACCGAAGCTTTCTGGTTCAGTACAACAAGAGGAGCTCCGACTTTGATTATTCCGGCCTTCTCAGCGGCTATCAGTTCCTCAGTATCCCCCAGAACCTCTGTGTGGTCCAGTCCGATGCTCATTATTGCAGCAGCTTCCGGGGCGTCGATTATATTGGTGGCATCCAGACGGCCGCCCATGCCCACCTCCAGGACTACGAAATCACAACAGGCTTCATAAAAGTAGCAGAATGCCATGGCGGTTATCAGTTCAAAATCCGTGGGTTCTTCATTGAGACTTGTCACTGCGGCTTTGATTTTTTCGGAAATTTTTCTCAGGTCATCATCTGAAATGTCTTTGCCGTCCACAGAGATGCGTTCATTGAAGCTGAAGAGGTGCGGAGAAATATACAGTCCGGTTTTGAAGCCGGCTTCTGTAAGAATGGATCTCAACATAGAGCAGGTGGAGCCTTTTCCGTTGGTTCCGGCTATATGTATGAATCTGAGTTTTTTCTGAGGATCCCCCAAAGCACTCATGAGAGCCTTCATACGATCAAGACCTATTTTCGCATGTCTCCAGTCAGCACCATGTAAAAGAGCTATTGCTTCATTCCAGTCCATACAAATCTCCATTCCTCCGCCGCATTTGTTTTACGGCATAAATAGTGACGAAAAGTTTTTAAACCGTTTATCTTTCGGATTATCTTTAAAAAGCCCGCCATGCAGGATGTCGTGAGTTGTGATCATCCCCATGACGGGCAAAGTGTTTGGTCTGACCACGTTCTTGATCGTGGTACGAGGGGTTCAAAAGAATCCGGGTGTCATCTGGGACGGTTCTCGCCGGCGAGAACCGTCCCAGATGGTTTTTTTGATCAGATTGCCAGAACGTTTCTGATATCTGCACGTTTCAGTACGCTGCTCAGAACATAGATTATGATCATCTGTATCGGAGCTGTTACTGCTGCCTGCATTGCTCTTGTAGCCAGAAGTCCGGTGAAGCTTGAGCCGTATACAAAGGAAATCCAGAAGGTGTTCAGCAGGAGACTAAGTATACATTGGTTAATGAGAACGGCCACCGCAATACGAAGGATCATCGAAGCTGAACCTGTTCTGAGAGAAAAGGCCGAAGCACCGGCATCAGAAGTTTTGGAAAATAAGGGCTCCGAGGAATGCTTTTGATAAAGCATCAGCCCAAACACAGCTCCCATGAGAACCTGGGTCAGGGTAAAGCCGGGAAAGTATGGACCCGTGGGAAATGCCACCGCACCGATGAAATCACCTAAACCGCCCACCAGGGCCGCAGCCACGGGTCCGTAAAATATTCCGGCGATGACAAGTGCTGTGAATCCAAGGCCTATACGCACGTTCCAGGCATTAAAGGAACAAAATCTTGTAAGGATCACCTGAAGAGCCACAAGAACTGAAAGGGTTACCAGATTTCTCGTTGAGAATCTTTTCATAAAAATACCTCCTTTGCAGCCCCTGACTACAAAGGAGGTTATACTCCGCTGCAGCGGGATGCGACCATCGAACCGCGCCGATGCCTGTGTCCGGTTCGGACATTTTCCGGTCAGGATAATGCATAAATCCAGGAAAATCCATTGACCGTGTGCTGCATTGGCTTCGTCCTCCCGACAAACTCCCCGTTCGGAAGGCACTGTACGCTCGATTGCCTACTCTGCTAAAAATGATTTGTTTTAGTTTCATCTACAATGTATATCAAAACTGAAGATTGGTAAAGTGGATATTTTTCCGGCATTCTGATAGTATAGCTGATACAGTCCCATTGCCATTTACTGTAGGGATGCTGACGAGTACGTGTAAAAGGATGTTTCATCATGGCGGAAGGAGCTGTATATTAATTGTATTCAGAAGATAAAGCACTCACTGATACCCACTGGAAGCCTGTGGAGTTGCGGTAAAGCCGTAGTCCCTTGTGAGTAGCTTGAGTCCTTTGTGGACTACGTTAAGAGAGAATATAATGACGGGATTACAGATATGAATGAAAAATTAAAGAGTGAAATCAAAAATGAAAAGAAGAAGCTTAGCCGGATGACATTCGGGCAGAAGGCTGAGTATATATTTGAATATTACAGGTTTCCGATAATCGTTACCGTGGTAGTGATCATACTGGTGGTTTCGATACTGAAAACTCTTATAAACAATAAGCCTCTGGGATTTTACGCTATGTTTCTCAATGGTTCCGGTCAGGAGATGTCCGTAGGTGCCGACGAGCTGGAGAAGAGATTTGCAGAATATGCTGAGATAGATGGCGGAAAGGAGAAGGTTGTCATCGATACAACAGCCTCCTTCAATCCTAATGTTAACAGCCAGTACACCATGGCCCAGAATGCCAAGATCACAGCCCTTTTTGCTTCCCATGACCTGGATGCCATGGTTATCGATCCCGGAGTTTTTACATATTATGCTTTGAGCGGTGCCTTCGCGGACCTGAGAGAAGTGCTCAGTGACGAAGAGTTCCGAAGGTATGAGGAAGAAAACAAAATCTACTATATAGATGACGAAATCAGAGAAAAGATGAAGAGCCTGGAGGCAGGAGAAGCGGACTCATATTTCGCAGAGTCCGGCCCAGAAGCCGATGACAAAAAGGGTAATGGTTCTCAGGCTTCGGAAGGCGGTGAGAAGGATACCGGTGAGAAGACCGGCGCGGACACCGGAAAAGAGGAAAACAGCGGAGATTCAGAGGAAACTCTTGATGAAATGGAGCAGTTTGCCTCTGACCTTATGGGAAAACCCGAGGTAGTAGCGAGAGAAGACTTTAAAGTTCCGGATCCGGGCAGGATGAAGAAGCCCCTTCCCGTCGGCATAATCGTAACAGATACAAAAATCATATCCGACGGTGGCTTTTTTGCAGCCACGGTTCCGGTTTTCGGAGTGCCGGTGGTTTCCGACAGAAAAGATATCGCCCTTAAATTCCTGGATTTTCTGGAAGGATGATCGGAAGAGCACCAAACAATATTGATTTAGCTATGGATACATAATCACATATGTTACGTGCCTTTTGGCTTGTGCGAAGATTTAAACATTAAAACTATTTCAGACTTCTGTTTTCAGAAAAGTATGTCAGTATGAGATCCACCACCTGACCGTAGCTCTTAACGCCCTGAGTCTGGCCGTTATACATTAGATAGGCATCATTAATCTCTTCATGCACCTCGGCTGCCTTAGTATCATACCGGTCCCAGAATTCGTTGTTGTACATCATATCCTGACGGGTGTAGGGATTTATCTTCATATAAAGCTCTGAAAACTTTTCACGATCATTTTTGGCAAGGGCATTTCCGGCATAGACCCAGGCAGAAACATAGCCCGAGTAATTGAAATAAGGATCCCCGGAGCCGATGGTGGCGAGAACCGCAATAAAGTTTGCTTCCTCCTCCTGCATGTAGCCTCTGAGATGAGACAATTCATGACAGATAGTGAAGGGGATGTCATAGTAGGGGATATCCCTGTTGTAGTTGGCCTCTATGGTAAATGGTGAGTAGACTCCCGTTACCTGCTGGATGCTTAGTATCCATGAATTTATGAGGGGCTTGGGAAAAGGATAATGTCCCGACAACCTTGAAAAACGTGTTCCCAGGCTTTCCATTGCTTCCTGTCCGAGCTTGCCGGTTTCCCAAAGAAAAGCGGCTGAGGCCCTTTCGGCGGCAGAAGTTTCCCCGATGTAGGCACCGTTATAGAGTTTCACAGGAGACAGAGGCAGATCACTTTTGGAATAATCAGGGTTTGGGGACTCCGAATCCGGCGTGGCCGGTTGTTCATTTCCTGCGTACATTCCGTAGGCCAATGATGCGTCCTCCGGCAATTGCGGGATTTCCAGAAGCTGTTTTTCTGACAGGTTAATGTTTTCCACCAGATATTCACAAAGCTCCACAAGATCAGCATTAGCATCATTTTGAGAAGACGAAGTATCGTAGGCCGGGATTTTCGCTTCCATGGAAAAGCTTGTGCGCCTGTAATTAATTCCGCAGTTAAATACATACAATGTGAAAAGGACGGATGCGATAAGAAACAGGTTACCTGCGAAGAGAGTCATTGGTTTAAATACTTTATAGGGTAATGATGATTTTCTCCCGAAGGGGCATTCTAAAGTGTCATTTCTGTATTCTTTGAAATTCCTTATTGAACCTCTCAGAGCCTTTGCAAAATCCCATATAACAAAAATGATCAATGCATAAAGCAAAACTTCAGTCAGGGAAAAGGGCAGGAGTCCAGTGATACTGCTTACCGTGAGGCTCACATAGCAATAAATATTATGAGAGTAAAAATCGGCAAAGCCCCGGGAAGTTGCTGCGATGTGACTCATCAAAAGCGATATAAGGTCAAGAAAAAGTATAGTTTTTGTCTTTTTATTCAGCATGTTTGGTTTAAATCTTAAAAAAATTGTAGGTTCACAGTCAAAATAAGGTGGGCTATACTGTAGCATGATTATAATACGAAGGGGAAGAAATCATCAGGGGTATTTATGAAAAAATTTATATTTGCCATGGTTGCAGCTTCTGCAATCAGTGCTTATTTGTGTTTAAACGGTTATGCCGAAGAGGTTGTTAATGGAGAGGGATATGTTACTGCTGTAGTTGAAGCAGGCAGTACCGCTCAGGAAGCGTTGGATAATTCAGGAGATCAGGGAACTGAAGCGGGAAGCAAAGTTCAGCAGGCAGCTGCTTCAGATTCTTCCGGAACATCAGCTTCAGATACTTCAGCTTCCGAAACAACAGGGGAAAGCTTAACCGCAGATGCAGGTTCGTCAACCACGGAAATGCAGGGTGACATAACAATGGCTGCAGAAAACTCAGACTCTTCAGCATCAGGTAATTCAGATTCGACAGGCGCCGTAACAGAAAACGAGGCTCCCATAGCGGTTATGACAGGAAATTCAACTTCAACAGATACAACAGGAATGCAGTCAAACGGTCCTGTAGTGGGAACAGGCACAGAACAGACCGTCGGATCAGAATTCGGACCATCCATCGGTGGTGTGACAACAGCGGCTTCAAGTGATGCTGCCACAGCGCAGACAGCACAGGCTGATCAGACTGCAGCTCAGACAGGAGAGGCACAGGTGGAGACATTACCGCTTCCGGCAGGATACCATTTTAATAATATCGCTGCCTACACCTATCAGAACATGGTGGATGATCTTACTGTACTCAAGGCGTCATATCCCGATATGCAGATGGATGTCCTTGCCACTACAGCAGATGCACGTAATCTTTATCATGTGGTAGTCGGTAATCCTCAGGCTAAGCACAAGGTCCTGGTTCACGCAGGAATACATGCAAGAGAGTATATCGTTTGCCAGGTTGTTATGAGACAGATAGCTTCACTGCTTGAGATGCAGAAGGCCGGGACAGTATATAAAGGCTGCTCAATTCCGGAACTTCTGAACAACACCTGTATTCATTTTGTGCCAATGGTGGATCCTGATGGAATCACCCTGGTTCAGGGCGGATTGGAAGCTCTTAATTCAGAAGATGCCAGAATGTCGGTCATGACCATCGCGGGTATGGATAATGCTGCGGATATGGGGCAGTACATCAGAACATGGAAGAACAACATTAACGGCGTAAACCTTAACCGTAATTTCGATGCAAACTGGAAGGAAACTCCATCCAAGGTAGACCACCCGTCATCCATGAACTATAAGGGAACGGCACCTGAGTGCGAGATTGAGACAAAGGTACTTGCAGACCTTACACGCAGTCTGATGCCCGACAGAACCATCAGCTACCACACACAGGGAAAGGTTATCTACTGGTATTTCGGAGAAACGGGAAACTATAAAAACGAGGGTTACAATCTTGCGTCTATTGTGAGTCAGAATACGGGTTACAGGATTTCCAATACCTGGGCGGAAAAGGATGCAGCGGGATTCAAGGACTGGGCCGTTCAGAAGCTTGATATACCTTCCGTTACCATAGAGTGCGGTATCGGAACTTCACCTGTGGATGAAGCACAGATCGAGGAAATGTGGGCCGGAAATGACGGTATCCTTCCCGATATCATGATAGATCTCGTAAATAAATGATCAAAGATGATCCGTGGACTTTTGTCCGCGGATTTTTTTAGCGGTAACCGTTCAGTCGACCCCGATCTTTTGAAGATTATATTGGATTTTCCTTAGTTTAATGTCGGTTTCGTTGACTTTATAATGGGCAAATAGTTATAATCAAAATAATAGATTTAGTACGGAATAATAAATATTTCAAATATTATTTCTTTGATTAGATAGATGACTGCATGTAAGCGCGCGTAGGGTGTAGTATGGGTAATGTTGATCTGGAAAAATATGTCATAAACAATATAGATGATGCTATATCCAAGGGCTGGATAAAGGTGTATTATCAGCCCATCATAAGAGGGATAAATTATAAGGTAAGCAGATTTGAAGCATTGTCAAGATGGGAAGATCCCGAGTATGGGTTGATCAGACCGGATGTTTTTATACAAGTTTTGGAGGAGCAGGGGCTGATCCATAAGCTTGACGGTTATGTGCTGGAGGAATCCTGCAGACAGTTCAAAAACAGGGTTGACGAAGGCAAGAAGGTAGTTCCTTTCTCGGTTAATCTATCGAGGAAGGATTTTGAGCTGTGTGATATTTTTGAGGTTGTGGAAAGATCTGTAATAAAATACGGGATCCCCAGGGGTTTCGTGATCATAGAACTCAATGAAAAGGCCTTCGACCAGGATACCGGAGACATAAAGGAACAGCTTGACCGTTTCAGAAATGCCGGTTATCAGATCTGCATGGATGGCTTCGGTGTCGGGCATTTCTCATTGAACATCTTCAGGGATTTTGACTTTGATGAGCTAAAGATAGATATGAAGCTCCTGAAGGGTTTTAACCCGAAGGCCTGTCGTATAGTTGCTTCTGTGGTGGGTATGGCTAAAGACATAGGCATGCACACCATTGCTGAAGGTGTGGAGACAGAGGAACAGGGAAGATTTTTAGGAAGTATAGGCTGTGAGATGGCTCAGGGCTTTTTATTCTGCAAGCCTCTCCCGCTGGATGACTGCATGAAAGAGCTTTCTGTTAAGGGGTTGGAAATAGAACATCCCGATGAGGTGAGATACTTTGATGAAGCCGGAAGCATCAATATCCTGAGCCCGGGTTCATTGACCAGAGTAAAGTCTGACAGAAAATCAGATATACCGGTGGAGTCAGCCTATGAAAGTGCCTTGCCTTATGCGATGGTGGAGTATGACGGGGATTCTGTAAGGTATCTTTATCGTAATGCCGAATATATGAAGACCCTGAAGACTATAGGATACGAGGATGACGATCAGAACCATGTTTCCGAGGATACTGATAAGCAAAAGCTCAGGAAAGCAATAGAAAAAACAACGGATCTTGGCTCCTGTTATTCTGATTTCACCATAAACGGATATTATTGTTATTATGAGGCCCGGGTGGTAGCCAGACACAATGACAGATGCGCTATACTGTTCAGCCTTACCAACAGTAACAAGGATGGAAAGAAGGTAAAGCTCGAGAAGCTGGATTCCAATCTCAAATACCTGTATGGTATTTATAACAGTGTTTCAATGCTGGATCTTGAAAGAAATGTTCTTGAGGTATTGTACCTTAGGGGTTCAGAGAAAAGAGACTTAGAAAGTGGAAACATCAAAAAGCTGATCGATAAATATGCCGAAAATTATGTTTATGAGGCAGACAGGGTTAATTACCTGAATTTCTTTGATATAAGCACCCTTGAAGACAGGATAAAAAAGTCGGAAAGCCGATTTATCTATGCTTATATCAGGACAAAAAACCTGAGCGGGGACTATAGCTGGAAGATTTATCTGGCTGTACTGGTGTCTTCGGTTCATGCTCTTTTATTTGTAAGAAATGCTGACGCGATCAAGTCAACAGAGCTTTCCGCTTATCAGAACTATATGGCTGCCATGAGAAGGGACAACAGCATCGGTTCGGAGCTTACCAAGGAACTCCTCTGGGATAACCTTAACCGAAATGTTAACCTCGGATTGTTCTGGAAAGATAAGCAGCGAAGATTTGTGGGTGCCAATAAGAAATTCATGGATTATTACGGCTTTAAGAGCCAGTCTGATTTTGTCGGAAAGACTGACGAGGAGATGGGATGGCATATTGCCCCTGAACCATTCAGGAGAGATGAGTATCGTGTTCTCAGAGAGGGTGCTGTGACCCATAAGGTTCCGGGACGTTGTATAGCCCATGGAAGTATCAGGGATATCAGGGCATCCAAGATGCCTGTATATGACAATGGACGTATAATCGGACTCATTGGGTATTTTGAGGATGTTACGGAGACAGAACATGACAGAGTAAATAAATTCGACCTTCAGGAGACCGACAATCTTACCGGACTCCTTAATATCAGGGGAATGATGACAGCGATATCTTCTTACAAGGACGAGTTTGACAGAAGAGGTGTTGATTTCGCCGAAATATATTTTTCCATAGATAACTATCAGGAGCTTATCAGTCAGTACGGACATGCTTTTGGAGATGAGATACTTTATGCTGTGGGAAAGAAACTGGCTGCCTCCTTTGGTACCAGTGCAACACTTGTCAGATATTCCGGAGATGATTTTCTGGCATTTACCCAGTCAGGAAAACACGGAGATATAGAAATAGTTGCTAACAAAATACGTAAACTCATCATGGACATTAACAATGTTAATGGATACAGCTGTACGCTTTACCCGTCAGTGGGTATAGTGAGATACTCTGAGGTAAGTGATCTTAATGAGATGCACCGGGTTGGATTTAACAGAATGAGCAGTGAAAGGCAGAAAAATAAGAAAAAATCATAGACTCCGGGTATTTCTATGAGAGATACCGGACTTATGCAATAAAAAACTACGCATATTATTGCGTATAAACCTGGAAAGTTGTAAAATCCAAAGGGTTTTGATTAAGATGCCAGATTGGCTGAGAGTCCGATTTCAGCCATCTGGCTTTATTCATAAAAAAAGAAAGATAAGCATTTGCACAAAATTAGCGGCAAATGGTATAAGAAGCCGGATGGATCGACATCTGTATGTCGGATATAAAGGCTAAAATCAGTGATTACAGAGGAGAACAGTTATGTCTGAAGAAATCAGAAACGAGAATGGTGAGCTTGCAGAGAAGCCACAGGAGTCAAAGAACTTCATTGAGCGTGAGATAGACAAGGATCTTGCGGAGGGAGTATATGATCATGTACAGACCAGATTCCCGCCGGAGCCAAACGGATATCTGCATATAGGTCATGCCAAGTCCATAATCCTTAACTCAGGACTTGCAAAGGAGTATGGCGGTAAGTTCAATCTTCGTTTTGACGATACAAATCCTATGAAGGAGAAAACAGAGTTCGTTGAAGCTATCGAGAGAGATGTTCGCTGGCTGGGTGCAGATTTTGAGAACAGAGTATTCTTTGCCTCAGATTACTTTGATGTGATGTATGAGAAAGCAGTTCTTCTTATCAAAAAAGGACTTGCATTTGTGGATGATCTTACTGCAGAGCAGATCACAGAGTACCGCGGAGATTTCACCACACCCGGTAAGGAGTCACCAAACAGAAACAGAAGTGTGGAAGAGAATCTTCAGCTGTTCCGGGACATGAAGGACGGAAAGTATGAGGATGGAACCCTTACACTTCGTGCAAAGATCGATATGGCATCACCCAACCTTAATATGAGAGATCCTATCATCTATCGTGTTGCCCACATGCATCATCACAATACAGGTGATAAGTGGTGCATCTATCCTATGTACGATTTTGCTCATCCTATTGAGGATGCCTGCGAGGGAATCACTCATTCCATCTGTACTCTGGAGTTTGAGGATCACAGACCACTTTATGACTGGGTGGTTAAGAACTGTGAATTTGAGAATCCTCCCAGACAGATCGAGTTCGCAAAGCTTTATCTCACCAATGTTGTAACCGGTAAGAGATATATAAAGAAGCTGGTTGAGGATGGCGTAGTTGACGGCTGGGACGATCCTCGTCTTGTGACCATCGCAGCTCTCAGAAGACGCGGCTACACACCTGAATCCATCCGTATGTTCGTTGAGCTTTCCGGTATCTCAAAGGCAAATTCAAGCTCTGACTATTCACTTCTTGAGTATTGCATAAGAGAGGATCTGAAGCTTAAGGATAAGCGAATGATGGCAGTTATCGATCCCATCAAACTTGTGATCGACAACTATCCTGAGGGACAGGAAGAAATGCTTGAGGTGCCATATAATCTTGAGAATGAAGCTCTTGGTTCACGTCAGGTACCGTTCTCAAGAGAGCTTTACATCGAGCGTGATGATTTCATGATTGAGCCTCCAAAGAAGTATAAGAGACTTTATGTTGGAAATGAGGTTCGTCTCATGTCTGCATATTTCGTTAAGGCTGAGTCTTATGAGACTGATGCCGAGGGCAATGTTACAGTTGTACATTGTACCTATGATCCTGCGACAAAGTCAGGTTCAGGCTTCGAGGGCCGTAAGGTAAAGGGAACTATCCATTGGGTAAATGCTCCTACCGCAGGTCAGGTAACAGCACGTCTTTATGAGCAGCTTATCGATGAGGAGAAGGGCAAGCTGAATGACGACGGAACCCTTAACTTCAATCCTAATTCACTTACTACAGTGACAAACTGCATGGTTGAGCCTGAGCTTATGAAGGTTAAGCCTTATGACAGTTTCCAGTTTGTCCGCAATGGTTTCTTCTGTGTAGACAGTAAGGATTCAACTCCTGAGCATCCGGTATATAACCGTATAGTAGGACTCAAGTCCTCGTTTAAGCTGCCAGAGCAGGGAAAATAAATTAGGACGAGCCGGAGGGATGCCCTCCGGCTTTTATTATTTTTATATTTTTGAAAAATGTTTGTTTTACATAGCTCTATAATGGTGGTATCATTTTCTTATCAGTTTTTTCTAAAAATATTGGGGCAGCTGTTTGCCCGAATGGAGGATATAAATATGTCTAAGAAGAAAAAAGGGTTAGGTGGACTTTTGGGTTTGGCAGCTCTTGCCGGCGGCGTAGCTGCAGTTGTTTCTTACCTCTACAAGTATCAGAAGTTTTCTGAGGAGGTTGATCAGGATTTTACAGATGTGCTTGAGTCGGCAAATGAGGTTAAAAATTCTGCAAAGAGGTCTTATACAACCTTAAAGAACAGTCAGGGTAAGGAGGAGATCAAGGCTGCTGCCAAGGATCTCGGTTATGCTGCCAAAAATCTTGCGGTTGATACCAAGAATCTTGCCATCGATGCTGGTAAGGATGCTTACAGAACTGTGAAGGAAGCACTGAACGAAAAGCTTGGTTCTCAGACATCGGACGATGTTGATCCGGATGATATCTGTGATGAAGATCTCGTGGATGATGAGGATGTTGAGATCGAGTTCTATTCTGTTGAGGATGAGAAGTCTCAGGAAAATGAAAAAAAAAAGAGAGTGATCCTGAACCCGAAGAGAGTGAAGCTGCCGAAGAAGCTGCTCCGGAAGCTCCGGAGGAGCAAGCTGAAGATGTCCCCGAGACAGAAGAAGCTGCTCCGGAACCTGTAAAGGAAGTTAAAGCTGATTCCGGTAATGGACAGGATACTTCGGATAACAGTAAGAAAAAGAAGAGAAAGAAAAAACATTGAATCTTTCAAAACACGGAAAAATGAGGCTTCAATGCCAATCAGGCATGCTGATTGAAAGAACATGAAGAGAAAAAAGTCCGTCAGGGATGAACGCGTGAGCGTTTAATCACTGACGGACTTTTTGAACGGAATGTACTTTCAATTCAGTGGACCGTTGGTATGAAGCTTCATTATTTCCTCCGCGGAGCCAACGAATTTTAGGCCATCTTATGCTTCGTTCAGTGAGCTGTCGATAGAAGAATAGACAGCGCTGAATCCGGAACCATCGCTGACCATAACCTTTTCTACCTGAATAACTGACATTCCGATGCGGCCTGCCACACCGACTACGGGATACTTTACCTTGCCTTCCGGAAGCTTTCGCACGATAGTGGTTCCGGGGTCATCGGGACAATTGGTGTTTCTTATGTTGATTGGGATTCCCAGATTTGATGCAGGCAGAACCGCATCCGTGTGAAGAACGGAAGCCCCCATATAGGAAAGGGTTCGAAGCTCACGATAGCTGAGATATTCAACGGATTTCGGAGAATCCACTATGCGGGGATCCGCAGCCAGAAGACCGGAAACGTCGGTCCAGTTCTCATAGAGATCTGCTTCAATGGCGCTTGCCACAAGGCTTCCGGTCACATCGGATCCGCCTCTTGAAAAGGTATGGATCCTGCCCTCTGCATCGGCACCGTAAAAACCTGCCACAACAGCATTTTTCAGAGGACGGAGAGCAGCACTCATGGCGCGTTTTGTCATAATGCTGTCCAAAGTTCCGTCTTCATTGAAACATATACACCAGGCGGGATCAACGAAGGTGAAGCCGAGGTATGAGGCGAGGATCTGAGAGTTGAGATATTCGCCCCGGCTTGCCATATACTGACTGTCAGGATTTTCGCTGAGATGTTTTCTGATAATGTCTATCTCTTTATCGATGGGGAAGTCAATATTCAAAGCTTTCATGATATCCTGAAATCGGGTTTTGATTTCATTAAGGTCCTGTTCGTAATCCTCACCGTTTTTTGCATTCTGATAACACCTGAGGAGCATGTCCGTAACTTTTATGTCTTCCGTAAATCTTTTTCCCGGTGCGGATGCCACGATAAATCTTCTTGAGGGATCCTTTTCGATAATATCCTTAATTTTTTGAAACTGACCGGCGTCAGCCAGAGATGTACCGCCGAACTTTGCTACTACTGTCTTCATAAATGTCCCCTATTCTAAAAATCCATCGGGGACGGTTCTCGCGGTTGGGAACCGTTCCCAATGGATTTATTTTACTCCAAGATTCGGGTTGATGGAATATAAAAAGAAGGACGTTAAACACGTCCTTCTGAAGTGATCACTGTATCAGATTGCTATCATCCACAATCGCTCCGGTATAAGCGCTTGTAACCAGGGTCGCGTATTGGATAATAGTAAATAGAAGAAAATTTTTTTGGTTGGTTTCAGAGTGATTATTTTCCGGAGTCACCGTAGTTACTGAGGACACGGGCTGAAGGGTCGTTAACATTACAACCCGGCCAGG
This sequence comes from Oribacterium sp., assembly GCA_017940955.1. Next base: position 8,526 of record JAGAXP010000033.1, on the reverse strand, counting down.
TCTTGTTGGGCATCCAGAAATCAACTACCATTCCGGACTGACCGGGATAGTATTTCTCGAAGATGTCTCTGTAAAGGAGGGATTCCTTGGTGAAAGGTGTTGCATGAGTGTACTTTTCGCACCTTTCTTCAAATTCTTCATCAGTGTAGCTGGCTTCTGCGAATTCTGTCAGGTCGTCCTTCAAGCTGTGACCTACGGCATCAGAGAAGGCTGCCTTTTCACGCATAAGGATGTCTTCAGGAAGGATATGATCCTCTTCGAAGGCGTGACGAAGAAGGAACTTTCCCTTGTTATATTTGTTAAGCTTTTTTTCGGGATCGATATGCATCACATAGTCTGCAAATGCCAGATCGCCGAAAGGTACACGGGCCTCCAGGGAGTTTACGCTGATGCAGCGGTCTGCACGGAGAACATCGTACATGTGGAGCTCACGGACACGCTTTTCCGCTTCTTTTTGAAATTCCTCAGCAGAAGGGGCAAAGTCTGTGTATTTGTAGCCGAAAAGCTCATCTGAAATCTCACCGGTGAGAAGCACCCTGATGTCTGACTGCTCATGGATAGCCTTACAAAGGAGATACATACCTATGGAAGCTCTGACGGTTGTGATATCGTAGGTTCCAAGGGCTTCAATAACAGGCTCGATGGCATTTATAACATCATTACGGTTGATTATCACTTCGTGGTGGTTCGAGCCGATGTAATCCGCAACCTCTCTTGCGTACTTAAGGTCGATGGCGTCAATGTCCATACCTATGGCATAGGTTTCGATAGGCTTGTTAAGAAGCTTTGCGGAAATGGCACAAACGAGAGATGAGTCCAGGCCTCCGGAAAGAAGGAAGCCCACAGGAGCATCTGCATCAAGACGCTTCTCGACACCCTTTACGAGGAGATCATGAATGTTTTTCGAGATGGCATCAAGATCATCCTGTTTGTTATATTTATTTACTTTGGAAATGTCGTAGTAGCTGATGAATTCGCCATCCTTGTAGTAGTGTCCCGGCGGGAATGGCTTAACCTCATGGCAAAGACCCACAAGGTTTTTGGGCTCTGAAGCGAAGGAGAGAACACCGTCGGTGGTTTCTCCGTAGTAAAGAGGACGTATTCCGAAGGGATCCCTTCCTGCGATGTAGGAGTCTGTGTCGGCATCATATATTACAAGAGCGAACTCAGCATCCAGCATCCTGAACATATCTGTTCCAAACTCTTTATAAAGAGGCAGAAGTATTTCGCAGTCGGAATCTGACTTAAAGGTATAACCCTTCTTCATAAGCATTTCCTTTAATTTGCGGAAACCGTATATTTCTCCGTTACATACGATATATGAACCGTCCAGCTCAAAGGGCTGCATGCCGGCATCATTGAGTCCCATGATAGAAAGTCGATTGAAGCCAAGGAAACCATTACCTGTGTCGATGATCCTTGAGGCATCAGGACCTCTGGAGGTTGTTTTAAGAAGCGCAGTTTTAACAACTTCATACTGTGTGCGCTTATCACAGAAACCAATGATACTACACATAATCTGATACTCCTGAAAAATAGTAATAGGATAAGAGTCCCGGGTATTATTACCACAACAATGTTGATTTCAGGGACTTACAAAACAAAAAAGACGGCAAAAATCCCGGTGATTAAACCGACATCTTTGCCGTCTTTATGGTTAGTGATTATTGCGCAGGACATAATAAATGTCAAGGGAAAAATAAATGCAGCGGAGCAATGCCGGCTTAAATGTTATGGATGAGATTAAGCCAACTTACAGGAGGCTATTGATAAAAGATTGAGGGATAGTTTAAAATTCTTTTATGTTTACGGGCTGAATAAATGGCGAAAAATGCATTTACAGAGGAGAATATATGGATCTTATATATGAGGCAAAGGGTTTGGAAACCCATCTTATAGACTTAAGACGCTGGTTTCACAGACATCCGGAGGTTTCGACTCAGGAAATCGAAACTTCAAAAAAAGTCCTGGAGGAACTTTCGGATATAGGAGGTTATGATATCAGGACCAATGTTGGGGGTCATGGGATCCTTGCAGAAATAAAAGGAAAAGAAGCCGGAAAAACTGTGTGTTTAAGGGCGGACATGGATGCACTTTCTGTTACAGAAGATACGGGACTGTCCTTTTCTTCTGAAAACGAAGGCGTAATGCATGCCTGCGGCCACGATCACCACATTACCATGCTTCTCGGAGCCGCAAGACTTTTGAAGCTCCATCAGGAGGATATGAAAGGAACCGTCAGGCTCATTTTCCAGCCGGCAGAGGAATTTAATCCCCGGGGCGGTGCGAGAAATATGATAGAAGGAGGTGCGCTCCGGGATGCGGATGCGGTTTTCGGTCTTCATGTGTGGCCTAATCTTCCTGCCGGAAAGGTTGGTGTGAAAGCCGGCCCCCAAATGGCAGCTTCCGACAGATTCACCATCGAGTTTCTGGGGGAAACTTCTCATGGGGCCATGCCGGATCAGGGTAATGATGCCCTTATGGCAGGCTGCCAGTTTGTGAATGCAGTTCAGACAGTGGTCAGCAGAAATATGGATCCCATGCTGTCAGGGGTTATAACCATAGGAACCTTTCAGGCCGGCTCCAGATATAATGTTGTGCCCGGTTCCTGCCGTCTCGAGGGAACCGTCCGAAGCTTCGAGAAAAACATCAGAGATACTGCGGAGAAACGTATAAAGGAAATCTTCGAAGGCATAAAGACAGCATTTTCCATAGACGGAGTACTGACCTATGAGCGTGGATATGATGCCGTAATGAATGATCCGGAAATGGCGGATTATGTTCTTCGTGAGGCTGAGGAACTATTGGGAAAGGACCAGACCATAAGACTTGATATACCGGCTATGACTGCGGAGGATTTCGCCTTTTATCTCGAGAAGACTCCCGGAGCCTTCTACTGGCTTGGTACCACGGAAGAGGGTGACAAAGTCTGGCCCCTGCATTCAGCTCACTATAAAGGTAACGAGGCAGTTCTTTGCAGGGGTGCAGCCCTTATGGCAAAGCTTGCACTGGACTTCGGCTAAAACCCATCGTGATTCCGCCGGGAATTCCCGGTGGAATAGCTTATATGAAATTTTGCAATCCGAAATAACCTTGACAAGTATTTTGTGGTTCGTATAATGATGACAAAGGACAACGGCGTCCCGGTTATGATACCAGGGGTGTGTTGTCCTTTTCTTTATGTTTAAGTCATAAGAGCTATACGTAAGACTTATACAGAATGAATAATATACAGGAGCATTTAAAATGTCTGCAAATATAAATGAGAACTATTTAAAACTTAACGAGAGCTATCTCTTTTCCGAGATCGCAAGGCGCATCCGTGCCTGGCAGGAATCAAATCCTGAGGTTTCGGATAAGCTTATCCGTATGGGAATCGGAGATGTTACGAGACCTCTTCCCAAAACTGTAGTCAATGCTATGGTGGAGGCAGCCAGGGAAATGGGAGAGCCGGAGACCTTCAGAGGTTACGGACCGGAACAGGGATATGATTTCCTTAAGGAAGCCATCAGAAAGTACTATACAAAATTCGGTGTGGAGCTTAACCCGGACGAGATATTCATTTCCGACGGTGCTAAGTCAGATCTGGGAAACATTCTCGACCTCTTTGACAAAGACAATACCGTACTTGTTACGGATCCTGTTTATCCGGTATATGTAGACACCAACATGATGGATGGCAGAAAGATATTACTTGCAATGTCATCAGAGGACAACGGATTCCTGCCGCTTCCGGCTCCGGAATACAGGGCAGACATCATTTACCTTTGCAGCCCCAACAATCCGACAGGCGCGGTTTATGACAGAGAAGGACTCCGGAAATGGGTTGATTTCGCAAGAGAGAACGGCTCCATAATCCTGTTTGACGCAGCTTATGAGTGCTTTATCACCGGTGATTATCCTCACAGCATTTATGAGATTCCCGGAGCAAGAGAAGTAGCCATAGAGTTCTGCAGTCTTTCCAAGAAGGCAGGATTCACCGGAACAAGATGCGGTTACACTGTGGTTCCTGATACCCTTACGAGAGGTGAAGGAAATCTCAATAAGATGTGGCTTCGCAGACAGACCACAAAGTTTAACGGTGTAAGCTACATCACCCAGAGAGGTGCAGAAGCTGTTTTCTCATCTGAAGGTGAAAAAGAAATAGAAGAAAACATCAGGTATTATCGTGATAATGCAAAGATCATCACGGATACTATGGATAAGCTGGGTATCTACTATACCGGCGGAAAGAATTCTCCATACATATGGTTAAAATGTCCGGGAGATATGGACAGTTGGGAGTTCTTCGATAAGCTCCTGAAGGAAGCATACGTTGTGGGAACCCCCGGCGCCGGCTTCGGAAAATCCGGAGAGAACTTTTTCAGACTTACAGCATTCTCTACACATGAGAATACAAAGGAAGCCATGGACAGATTCGAGAGATTTGTCGGTGGGATAATGCTTTAATATTTAAATAAATAATCAACTTAATAACAAAAGAGGACAATGGCGTTCGGTTATATAAAACTGTGTCACTGTCCTCTTTTTCGTTATACATAAGTCCGGTATCGGGCAGATTTTAAACCTTAGGGCCTGCCTGAGAGGCTGTTCATGTATGTTTACAATGAGGGAGGATAAGTTATGAGCACATCTACTATTTCAGAGATTTACGGAAGCCTTGTTTTTAATGACAGGATAATGAGGGAGAGACTTCCTAAGGATATTTATAAGGCGGTTCATAAGACCATCCGGAATGGTTCACATCTTGAGATAGATGTAGCAAATACTGTTGCCGCAACCATGAAGGAGTGGGCATTGGAAATGGGAGCAACTCATTTTACCCACTGGTTCCAGCCCATGACAGGACTTACAGCTGAGAAGCATGACAGCTTCATTACTCCGACTTCGGACGGAGGAGTACTTCTGGAGTTCTCCGGCAAGGAGCTTGTAAAGGGCGAGCCGGATGCATCATCCTTCCCTTCAGGAGGCTTGAGAGCTACCTTTGAGGCAAGAGGATATACTGCATGGGATCCTTCTTCTCCTGCATTTATAAAGGACGGAACACTTTACATACCGACAGCGTTCTGCTCATACACAGGTGAAGCTCTCGACAAAAAGACACCGCTTCTCAGATCCATGGAGACATTAAGCGCATCAGCCACAAAGCTTCTCCATGTTCTCGGAAAGACAGGAGTTACAAGAGTTGATACAACTGTTGGTTCTGAGCAGGAATATTTCCTTATCGACAAGGATCTCTATAAGGAGAGAGAAGACCTTCTTCTCACAGGACGTACACTTCTCGGCGCACCTGCTCCTAAGGGACAGGAAATGGAGGATCATTACTTTGGTGTACTGAAGCCAAAGGTTTCTGCATTTATGCATGACCTTGACGAAGAGCTCTGGAAGCTGGGAATCCCTGCGAAGACAAAGCACAATGAAGTAGCACCTTCACAGCATGAGCTTGCACCTGTATTTGAGACCGCAAACATTGCCGTTGACCATAACCAGCTCACTATGGAGATCATGAAGAAGGTTGCTGACAAGCATAACTTCGCATGCCTCCTTCATGAGAAGCCATTTGAAGGCATCAACGGTTCAGGTAAGCACAACAACTGGTCAATGATCACTTCAGAGGGCGAGAACCTTCTGGATCCCGGCAAGAATCCTGAGAAGAACACACAGTTCCTTCTTTTCCTTGCAGCTATCATCAAGGCTATAGATGAGTACCAGGATATCATGAGAGTATCCGTTGCTTCTGCAGGAAATGACCACAGACTTGGCGCAAATGAGGCACCTCCTGCAATTGTTTCCGTATATGTTGGTGATGCTCTTGAGAAGGTACTTGAGTCCATAGAAAACGGTGAAGCTGATTTCAAGTCAGATGCTGCAGCCCAGATGGAAACAGGTGCACACGTACTTCCACATTTCAGAAAAGATAACACCGACCGTAACAGAACTTCACCCTTCGCATTCACAGGAAACAAGTTTGAGTTCCGTATGCCGGGTTCTTCACTTTCGGTTGCAGACCCTAACATCGTCCTTAACACAGCTGTTGCCGAGGCTATCGATCAGATTGCAGACAGACTTTCAGGAACAGCACCTGAGAACATCGAGGAAGAGGCCGGAAAGCTTATTAAGGAGCTTATCGAAAAGCACAGAAGGATAGTATTCAACGGAAACGGCTACACCGACGAGTGGGTAGAGGAAGCAGAAAAGAGAGGACTCTTCAATCTTAAGTCACTTCCTGAGGCTATGCCGAGACTTATTGCCGAAAAGAATAAGCAGCTCTTCATCAAGCATCATGTATTTACCGAATCAGAGATAGATTCAAGATACGAGATCTTCCTTGAGAACTACGCAAAGACCATTCGTATCGAGGCTCTGACCATGCTTGAGATGGTTAAGAAGGACTTTACAGAAGGACTTCTTAAATATCAGACAGAAGTTACAGCCACTGCACTTTCAAAGAAGCAGCTGCTTTCAGATGCAGCCTGCACCCTTGAAACAGGAATCCTTGCAAAGCTTGACGCAGAGGCTGCGGAGATCAGCAAGGGTGTTGAAAAGCTGGAAAAGGATATCCACGATACAGAGGGGCTTTCGGACAGCCTTTCACAGGCAAAAGCTTACCATGACAAGGTATTGAGCGACATGGAAGAGTTAAGAGCCCATGTTGACCATGCGGAAAGCATGATACCTGAAAGCTGCCTGCCATATCCGACCTACTCAAAGCTTCTTTTCTCATTGAGATAAGAACATACATAAGACAAAGATTTCCTGCATAGCTGCAGGGCAGATCCTGCAGGAGTGGATGCTGCCTACGACTTGTTTTTTGATCGTGGGCGGTATCATTCCTGCTTGATTTGTACTATAGGACTTTTATTCCTTAGTGATATGGGAAAAGTGATGAACAGATATATCTTGAAGGTGTTAATCATCAAATGGGTTGGCGTGTCAGCTATTAAGGTTTAAAAAGCAGCGTTAACAGATGAGGAGAATATAAATGGAGAATTATCAAAATACAAATCAGGAGGCTGCCAATGTAACTGCCGGTAACTGCTTCATAGTTCCGGAAGAACTCCGCGGCCACAACACATTATGGAGACCGGTTTCCTCAGGACACCCTGAGGAGCTCGGCAACGATGCCTGCGGAATAGGAACCGTTGTAAACATTGACGGTACAAAGGACGGAAAGGTTCTTGATGATGCCCTTCATATAGTAGAAAAGCTGGAGCATCGTGCCGGAAAGGATGCCACAGGTAAGGTGGGAGACGGTGTAGGTATACTTCTCCAGATAAGTCATGATTTCTTCAAAAAGGCAGCACAGGAAGCCGGAATCGTACTTAGAGAAGAAAGAGATTACGGCGTTGGAATGTTCTTTCTCCCTGAGAATGAAAAGAAGAGAACCTTCGCAAAAAGGATGTTTGAAGTCATCGCAAAAAAGACCGGGCTCACTGTCCTTGGCTGGAGACCGGTTCCCTCGCATCCCGAGATTCTGGGAAAGATAGCATTGGACTGCATGCCCTGTATAGAGCAGTGCTTCATTGAAAGACCTGAGGGAGTGGAGAGAGGCATTGATTTTGACAGAAGATTATATGTTCAGAGACGTGAGTTCGAGCAGTCCTCTGAGGACACCTATATCTGTTCTCTGAGCTCCAGAACCATCGTATATAAGGGAATGTTTCTGGTGGGACAGCTTCGTGCTTTCTATGACGACCTGAGGGATCCCGATTACAAGACTGCCATAGCCATCGTTCACTCCAGATTCTCAACAAATACAACTCCCAGCTGGGATCGTGCTCACCCCTACCGCATGCTTGCCCATAACGGAGAGATCAATACCATCAAGGGAAACATTGACAGGATGCTGGCCCGTGAAGAAACCATGCAGAGTCCCTTCCTTGACAAGGAGGTTGAGAAGATATTCCCGGTGGTGGAGCGAAACGGTTCCGATTCCTCCATGCTGGACAATACTTTGGAATTCATGTATATGAACGGTATGGAGCTTCCTCTTGCCATGACTGTGACCATTCCCGAGCCCTGGAAGCATAACAGGTTTATGGATCAGGAGAAGAGGGATTTCTATCATTACTATGCTACCATGATGGAGCCCTGGGACGGTCCCGCAGCCATCATTTTTTCCGACGGGGATGTGGTGGGAGCAACCCTTGACAGAAACGGTCTGAGACCCTCGAGATACTACATCACCGACGATAACAGACTGATCCTTGCCTCTGAAGTGGGAGTTCTTGACATTGACTCAAAGCATATCGTAGATAAGTCAAGACTTCAGCCCGGGCGTATGCTCCTTGTGGATACCAGACAGAAAAGGATAGTATCGGATTCCGAGATAAAGAAGCATTATGCCGAGAAGAATCCTTACGGAGAGTGGCTTGACAGAAATCTTCTGCATCTTGAGGATATCAGGATCCCTAACCACAAGGTGGAAACCCATGACAGGGAGCAGAGAGCCAGACTTTACAAGGCCTTTGGTTACACCCATGAGGATGTGAAGTCCATAATCCTTCCCATGGCGCAGAATGGTGT
>JAGAXP010000313.1 GCA_017940955.1 Oribacterium sp. | reverse complement strand
CATGAAGATCATCGCAAAGATCGAGTCACAGGAAGGTCTCGACAATCTTGATGAGATCATTGAAGCCGCTGACGGTATCATGGTTGCACGTGGCGACCTTGGTGTTGAGATCGAGGCAAAGCGTCTTCCACAGCTTCAGAAGGAAATGATCAGAAAGTGCAACTATGCAGGAAAGCTTGTAATCACCGCAACTCAAATGCTGGATTCCATGATCCGTAATCCGCGTCCTACAAGAGCCGAGGTTACAGACGTTGCCAATGCAGTATATAACGGCACGGATGCGGTAATGCTTTCAGGCGAGACCGCTGCAGGTAAGTATCCTGTGGAAGCTCTTGAGATGATGGCTTCCATCGTTGAGTATACAGAGCAGTTCCTTGACTACAGCGCTTATAAGAACCGTAAGGTTGATCAGAGCACCTATGCTAATATCTCCAACGCTGTTTGCGCGGCTTCCGTAACAACTGCTTCAGAGCTTAACGCAAAGGCACTTATAGTTCCTTCACTTACAGGTTCAACCGCAAGACTTATTTCAAAGTATCGTCCTGCAACACCTATTTATGCAATGTCACCAAGCCAGGCAACAGTTCGTCAGATGATGCTCCTCTGGGGCGTTACTCCTATCTGGGCAAAGAGATCCGATACAACCGATGAGCTCTTTGAGAACTCCATGGATGAGCTCCGCAGCCGCGGAATCGTTGAGAAGGGCGACATTTGCGTAATCACAGCGGGTATCCTTTCCAGACTTACACGCAATCAGCCGGTAACTCCTACAAATATCATGAGAGTAATGGGAGCATAAACTAAAAATTATTTTAACTTTTGCACGATATGAGTTATCATTTAACGCAAAAGGTCAAAAAATCCGGAGGGGACGGTTCTCACCGGCGAGAACCGTCCCCTCCGGATAAAATAAAAGCAGACAGAGTAGACTCTTTCCTGCATACCAATGTTAATACAAGGCCTCACAGATATTCTTATTTGTGAGGCCTTTTTTAAAACAATCGCTGAGCCGAAGAGACCTGAACATGTATGTCAGATATATACGTCGGGAAACCAGCATTTTTAGATGAGGAGAATTCATATGAAAAAAGCCTATGCAACTCTTGAGCAGATTCAGAAGATAGCTGAAACCTATGACACACCTTTTTATCTTTACGATGAAAAGGGCATCCGTGAGAATGCACGAAAGGTACAGAAGGCCTTCAGCTGGAACAAGGGCTTTAAGGAATATTTTGCGGTAAAAGCATGCCCTAACCCTTCTATACTGAAAATCTTAAAGGAAGAGGGCTGCGGAACCGACTGCAGTTCACTTACAGAGCTTCAGATGTCAGATGCCTGCGGTTTTTCCGGTCATGATATAATGTTTTCTTCCAACGAAACACCTCTTTCCGAGTATGTTTTCGCTGACAAGCTTGGAGGCATCATAAATCTCGATGACTTCACAAATATCGAAGAGCTTGAAGAGACACTGGGTTCTTTCCCAGAGACCATGTCACTCCGTTACAATCCGGGCGGATACTTCCAGATCGCCAATACCATCATGGACAACCCTCAGGATGCCAAATACGGAATGACCACAGACCAGATCATCGAAGGCTTCAAGATCCTTAAATCAAAAGGTGTAAAGCATTTCGGAATGCATTCCTTCCTTGCCTCCAATACAGTAACCAATGATTATTATCCGACACTTGCAAAGCAGCTTTTTGAGCTTGCAGTGAGAATAAAGAATGAGACCGGAGTTGAGCTTAACTTCATCAATCTTTCCGGCGGTGTAGGCATACCTTACAAGCCCGACCAGGAGGGCAATGACATTGAAGTCATCGGTGCCGGTGTACATAAGGTTTTTGACGAGGTACTGATTCCAAACGGCCTGGGAGACATCAGTATCTTTACAGAGATGGGAAGATTCATGACAGGTCCTTACGGCGCTCTCATCACAAAGGTCATCCACTTCAAGCACACCTACAAGGAGTACGCCGGAGTTGACGCCTGCGCAGTTAACCTTATGAGACCTGCCATGTACGGTGCATATCATCATATCACCGTTCTCGGTAAAGAAGATGCTCCCGCAGACAAGGTCTACGATGTGGTAGGTTCCCTTTGCGAAAACAATGACAAGTTTGCCATCGACCGTGAACTTCCGGAGCTTGAGAAGGGAGATTACCTCTTCATTCACGATGCCGGAGCACACGGTTTCGCCATGGGCTACAACTACAACGGAAAGCTCTGGTCCGCCGAGCTTCTCTTAAGAGAAGACGGTTCGGTAAAGCTTATCCGCCGCGCCCAGACCCCTCAGGACTACTTTGCAACCCTTGATATAGACGACACAATGAAGAAATATCTGTAATTTAAACAATCAACCCGGAAATCCACCGTGGACGGTTCTCAACCGCGAGAACCGTCCACGGTGGATTTCTCTTTTATGAGCTGAGGTCTTGCGGTACTTATGGAATATTGATATAATAGTTGACCGTAAATTTATTGATATTGAGGTATGAAAATGGCATTAAAGAAAAAGCCTGTAACAGGCATGAAGGATATCCTTCCCCGTGAGATGGAACTCCGCCAGTATGTTCTCTCAGAGATCAGAAGAACATATAAGGAATTTGGTTTTACAGAGATCGAAACCCCGGTTGTGGAGCATATAGAAAACCTCCTCAGCAAGCAGGGCGGTGACAATGAAAAGCTCATATTTAAGGTAATGAAGCGCGGCGACAAGCTTGAGTCAGCCTATCAGAATGGCAGCCTCGACGATCTCAGCGATTCAGGTCTCAGATATGACCTTACACTTCCTTTAAGCCGTTTTTATTCCCAGAATCAGGCACAGCTCCCAAGCCCCTTCAAGGCGCTTCAGATCGGACCTGTATTCAGAGCAGACCGTCCTCAGAAAGGACGTTTCCGTGAGTTCGTACAGTGCGATATAGACATTTTCGGTGATGGTTCCAATGTCTCCGAAATCGAGCTTATCCTTGCGATCTCAACTCTTCTTAACCGCATAGGTTTCGGCGAGAAATACAACTTCAAGATCGTTATCAACGACCGTGAGATCCTTCGCGGCATGCAGGCATATGCCGGCTTCCCCGAGGAGGATTTCGAGAAGGTTTGCATCAGCCTCGATAAGGCAGATAAGATCGGAAACGAAGGTGTGAAGGAAGAGCTTCTTTCACTCGGATATGCAGAGGAAGTTATCGACAGGTATCAGACTCTCCTTGGAAGCATCGGTACAGAGGCTCAGGACATCCGTTCTCTTGGCGAGAAGCTGAAAGACGTTCTTCCCGAAAGCGTGACAAAGAACCTTGCCGAGATAGTAGAAGCTGTTGCCAAAGTGAAGAGTGTTAAGGTTAATGTCGAATTCGATCCTACTCTCGTTCGCGGCATGGGTTACTACACCGGACCTATCTTCGAGATCCGTGCCGAAGGCTTCGGCGGTTCAGTAGGCGGCGGCGGAAGATATGACAAGATGGTAGGAAAGTTCACAGGACAGGATACACCGGCTGTCGGATTCTCCATCGGTTTTGAGCGTATCATCACCATCATGCTGGATGCCGACGAGCATGTTCCGGGAGAGAATAAGAAGACAGCATTCCTCCTTGACAAGAACCTTGATGCGGAGAAGACTGCGGAGGCTCTCAATGAAGCCATGGAGCTTCGTGCAAAGGGTGAAACAGTTCTGGTTTCCCGCATGAACAAGAACAAGAAGTTCCAGAAGGAGCAGCTCACACAGGAAGGCTATACAGAATTCAAAGAGTTTTACCAGGATGCTCTTAATTAAAAGCACCTATTAAATCGCTTTTTTACTTTAATGTTTAAATGTCATCCCGCATATCTATTTATGTGAGGTAAATGTTCAATAGCTAATCCCGCATATCGATTTATGCGAGGTTACAATTAAACAGATAGTACTGTCGTCTAATCCGGGCGGCATTTACATAGATGAGAAGCCTGAACATTGGACAACTCATCATCAATTAATAATACAGAGGTAATACTTATGGCAGAGTCAATGAAAGGTCTGCACAGAACGTGCAGATGTACAGAGCTTGATGAATCATTTATCGGAAAAGAAGTGACCATGATGGGCTGGGTTCAGAAATCCAGAAACAAGGGTGGTCTTATCTTCACAGATCTTCGTGATCGTTCCGGAATCTTACAGATCATTTTTGAGGAAGCAGACTGCGGCAAAGAGGTATTTGAGAAGGCAGCAAAGCTTCGTTCAGAGTTCGTTATAGCAGTAACCGGCATCGTTCGTTCCCGCGGCAAGGATGCCAACAAGGACATGAAGACCGGTTCCATCGAGATCTCAGCAAGATCACTTCGTATCCTTTCCGAGTCAGAGACTCCGCCATTCCCTATCGAGGACGGAATCGCAACAAATGAGAATGTTCGTCTCAAGTACAGATATCTCGACCTCAGAAGGCCTGAGCTTGCACAGCGTATCATGACCCGTGCAAAGCTTGCCTTCTACATCCGTAAGTTCATGATGGATAACGGCTTCCTGGAGATCGAGACTCCTACACTTATCAAGTCAACCCCTGAGGGAGCAAGAGATTTCCTTGTACCTTCACGTATGCACCACGGTTCCTTCTATGCTCTTCCGCAGTCACCGCAGCTTCTTAAGCAGCTTCTCATGGTATCAGGCTTTGACCGTTACTTCCAGCTTGCAAGATGCTATCGTGACGAGGATCTCCGTGCAGACCGTCAGCCGGAATTTACACAGGTAGATATGGAGCTTTCCTTCGTTGATGTTGATGACGTTATCGGGGTTAATGAGAGACTCCTTCAGTACATCTTCAAGGAGATCTGCAATGTAGACATTGAGCTTCCTATCCGCCGTATGAAGTGGATAGATGCCATGAACAGCTACGGTTCAGACAAGCCTGATATGCGTTTCGAGATGCTTCTTCAGGATGTTACCGAGGCTGTTAAGGATTGTGGTTTCGCCGTATTCGCAAACTGCGCTAAGGATGGCGGTGTGATCAAGGGTCTCAATGTTAAGGGCCAGGCAAAGATGCCTCGTAAGCAGATTGACAAGTACACAGAGTTCGTTAAGGGCTATGGCGCGAAGGGTCTTGCTTACCTTGCAATCAACGAGGATGGTACTTACAAGTCCTCCTTCGCAAAGTTCATGACAGAAGAGGAGCTTAAGGCTCTTGTTGATGCAATGGGCGGTCAGCCGGGCGATATGCTCATGATCGTTTCAGATACAAAGAAAACTACTGTATGGAATTCCCTCGGAGCACTTCGTCTCCAGCTGGGTGCAGATCTCGAGCTCATCGACAGAAGCGCATGGAAGTTCCTTTGGGTTACAGAGTTCCCTATGTTCGAGTGGTCAGAGGAGCTTGACAGATTCCAGGCAATGCATCATCCGTTCACAATGCCTATGGATGAGGATCTTCCTCTGGTTGATACAGACCAGGGCGCAGTTCGTGCAAAGGCTTACGATATCGTTCTTAACGGTACAGAGCTTGGCGGTGGTTCAGTTCGTATCCACCAGGCAGACGTGCAGGAGAAGATGCTTGAGAAGCTTGGCTTCACACCTGAAAAGGCTAACGAGCAGTTCGGATTCCTTATGCAGGCCTTCAAGTACGGCGTTCCGCCTCACGCAGGTCTTGCTTACGGTCTTGACCGTCTTGCCATGTGGATGGTTGGATCAGACACTATCCGTGATGTTATCGCCTTCCCGAAGGTTAAGGACGGTTCAGATCCCATGATGGAAGCTCCGGCTCCCGTATTTGATGAGCAGCAGCTCGTAGATCTCGGAATCGCAGTAGTTCCTGACGAGAAGCCTGAAGAATCCGTAGAAGAAAACTGATTTTTCGTTCGAACGGGATTTTTTCTCCCGCTCGGCTATAAGTGTCATGGATAATAAAGATTTGCCCGGTAATCAGCCGGCAGACTATGCTTTGTTTTAACATGAACTGCTTAGAATAGAAGTGAATTTTATATGAACTTTACGGCCGAGACTTGCATCATATGCCAGTCTCGGTTTATTCTATTAATGACTAAACTCGAGAGAGAGGACATACTAGTGACAAAAGAACAATTCCTCCATGATTTAACGGTGCAGCTCAATCTCAACGTATCCGATCAGATCATACGTGAACAGCTTGCTTACTATGACAACTATATCAGCGGCGAAGTAAGTAAGGGAAGATCAGAATCGGAAGTGGTTGAGGAATTAGGCTCTCCGAGACTCCTTGCAAAAACCATCATCGATACTGCAGAGGCAGCGGGGGATCCTGTTGCAAATCAGGACGAAGAAATCAGAGGAACCATAGATACAGAACCTTATTCTGACGCCCTTGAGTTCGAAAGAGATAAATCCTACAGAAATGCCGAAAGTTCATCCTACTCAGAGTCTGAAAACGATGAGCCTAAGCAGGGTTATCAGGATGAGAACCGTCGTGAGCAGAAGAGTTATTCGGAAGAAGGCACAAGGAACGACAACAACCGTTCCGGTTTCGGTGACTTCTTCAGAGGTGAAAAAAACGGTAATTACGGACATATCTTCAGCACCGGCGGCTGGGGTTGTCTCATTGCCTTTATCATCTTCTTCCTCATACTTGAAGTGATTATAAACGTTGTGGGCGGTATTCTGTACATCCTGTCACCGTACCTCCCGACTATAATGGTAGCCTTCTGTATTGTATGGCTGATAAATAAATTTTTACGGTAATCATGGATGACGGATTTGTAATGCTGAGATTAAAATCCACGCATTCAGATCCGTCTTTTAAATAGAAAAGGAAAAATATGAAAACATTCGAATTAGTAGCTCCCTGCCATTTTGGTCTTGAAGCAGTAACAAAAAAGGAAGTCATAGACCTTGGTTACGATATCACTACCGTAACCGACGGACGTGTAGGCTTCATAGGCGATGCCGATGCCATCTGCCGTGCAAACATTTTCATGCGTACACCTGAGAGAATCCTTCTTAAGGTTGGTTCTTTTAAGGCTGAAACCTGGGAAGAGCTGTTTCAGGCAACCAAAAAGCTTCCATGGGAGGAGTACATTCCTGTAGACGGCAGCTTCTGGGTGACAAAGGCAAGCTCCGTTAAGTCAAAGCTTTTCTCTACCAGAGACATTCAGTCCATCATGAAGAAGGCTATGGTTGCAAGGCTGGGCGAGCATTTCGGCATTTCCCAGTTTGAAGAGCACGGTGCAAAATATCCGGTTAGAGTCTTTGCCTATAAGGATGAATTTACAGTTTGTCTCGACACCTCAGGTGAGTCTCTCCACAAGAGAGGCTACCGTCTGAAGCAGGGTCTTGCTCCTATCACAGAGACTCTTGCGGCAGCCCTCCTTATGCAGTCAGGCTGGAACAGAAACCATGCACTGGTTGATCCTATGTGCGGTTCCGGAACCTTCGTTATCGAGGCAGCCATGATGGCCGCAAACATTGCCCCGGGTATGGACAGAGCCTTTATCTCCGAGACCTGGACCAACTTCATCGACAAGAAGCTTTGGTACAATGCTTTCGACGAAGCAAATGAGATGGTTGACACTCAGCTTCTCGAAACCGGCATGACAGCTGAAGGAAAGAAGATCGACATCCAGGGCTATGACATTAACCCTGATGTCATTCCGGTAGCGAGAGAGAATGCAGAGCGCACCGGAGTTGACAAGATCATCCACCTTCAGGTACGTGATCTTGCGGACTTCTCACACAGCGGAAAGGCCGGCTACATCATCACAAACCCGCCTTACGGCGAGCGTATCGAGGACAAGAGAAATCTTCCCATGCTTTACACAGAGCTTAAGGAAGCTTACCAGGGTCTCGATAGCTGGGCCATGCATGTCATCACCGCCTGGGAGGATTCCGAGAAGTACCTCGGCAAGGCTGACAAGAACCGTAAGATCTACAACGGCATGATGAAAACATACTTCTACTCATATACGGGCAGGATGGTAAACCAGAATAAGCCGCATGATTTTGAGAAAAAAGCCTGATATTACGTGGGTTTTAGACTATAAAGTGAAATAAAAGTACTTCAAAGGTAACTCTATGTACCTGAGAAGTACTTTTTTTCTTATCAGGCCACGTCTCCTTAGTTACATCTCGAAAAAGAAACTTTTATGGTCTGCCATGACATGACTTTGCTGCCTGATCGTGTGGCGGACAATTATTCCGAATTTAAAATTATATGAGAAGGAACATCTGTCGATAAAACTTATGTATGTGTTAACAGGCTTTTTTGAGAAGACAAAAAAGCTGTCGGATAAGATATAAAGAATTGAAAAGGAGCAAAGCATGAAAGCAGATAAGATCATCAGGAACGCGAAAATCTTCACATCAGACAAGGCCAATCCACAGGCTGCAGCGCTTGTGGTAAAGGACGGCAAATTTGTCTATGTGGGAGACGAAGCAGGTCTTTCGGAGTATGAGGGAGAGGTTACAGACCTCGGCGGAAAGTTCATCATGCCCGGCATCATCGACAGCCATGTTCATATCACCATTCCCGTAGGTTTTGAGTACGCAGTCATCGATGAGCGCCTTGAGCCGGACGGCAAGCAGGAGGCATTTGACCTGATGACAAAGTTCATCAAAGAGCATCCGGGGCAGAAGCGCTACAGATTCTTTTTGGAAAAGAAATACCTTAAGGGAGAGGATATCGTAAAAGAGGAGCTCGACGCTATATGTCCTGATGCCGAGCTTCAGATTCAGGAAGGTGAAGGTCACAGTATCTGGGTAAACTCAAAGATTCTTGAAAAGCACGGGATTAATGACGACACGCCGGATCCCATCCCGGGACTTGCCTTTTACGTAAGGAAAGACGGACATGTGACCGGAAATATGTATGAAGGCGCAACAGAAGTTCGCATCATTCTTGACAACGGAATGGAGCTTAGCGATGAGCAGGTTGATGCAGCACTTAAGCGTTGGATAGATTTTTCAGTCGAATACGGTGTTTCCGCAGTATTTGATGCGGGACTTCCGGGAGATATGAAATTCCACGAGAAGGTCTATAAGCGTCTCTGCGAACTTGATAAGCAGGGAAAGCTTCCCGTATACATCGACGGAAGCCTTGTTATCAATGCCGAGAAGGATGCAGAAGAAGGTCTGGAGCAGCTTAAGCGTATACAGCGTGAGTACAACACTGAGCACCTGAATGTTCATACCATGAAGATTTTCATGGATGGTACCCAGAAAATCCATACCGCCGCAATGGTAACCCCTTATGTGGATATCCATACACTGGGATCTACCGCTTTCACCGCAGAGGGAATCGCAAAACTTTTAAAGAATCTTAATGATGCAAATCTGGATCTTCACCTTCACACCGTTGGAGAACGTGCATCACGAACAGTTCTGGATGGAGTAGAGATGGCCAGAAAAGAAATGGGAGATGACCTCAAAGTGAGAGTCACCTGTGCACATCTTGAAATCCAGGATGATGCGGATCTCGATCGTTTTGCAAAGCTTGGCGTATATGCAAACTTCACACCGCACTGGCACGCCGGAGATCCGACTTTCAGTGCTACATGGCTCGGTGAGGAGCGTTCCAAAAAGCAGTTCCGCTGCAGAACTCTCTGGGACACCGGTGCCAAGGTAGCATGGTCAAGTGACAACATTGTCTTCGGAGACTTTATGACCTGGAATCCGTATCTTGGCATGGAAGTCGGAATGACACGTCTGATCACAGAAAAGACCAGGAATTACGAATTTGCCAGATTCCCTGAGGTATTTCCTCCTGAAAAAGAGGTAATGACAATTGAGGAGATGCTGGTTGGATATACGATAAACGGAGCAGAACAGCTTGGCATCGAATCCAAAAAGGGTTCCATAACTGTAGGAAAGGATGCAGACTTCCTTGTATTCGACAAAGACCTGCTCACAGCCGAAAAAGAAGGATTCAGCTTCAACAAGCCGGAGGAAGTTTACTTTGGCGGAAAGAAAGTAAAATAAAAGTATTTGTTAACAGTTCAGCCTGTTCCTCATAGTCCACAGGCTGAACCGTAAAATAAAAAGCAGAGAGGAGAAATAATGAGCAACAACCTTTCATCAGATACATCAGGTATTGCACCCGACTATTCCAGGAAAGAATGCTGGTGCAAGCTTCCGGAAATCACCAAGGATGTTGATACCTTCTATGTCTATGCGACGGAGTATATCATGGGAAGCTTTGCAGAAGGTGCCCCCGACTTTGCCAGCCTCGACAATGAAGAGATGCTGCAGGGTGCGGAACAGGAGTACCAGCTGCATGCGACTACTTATGAGGATGCCACCAACCTTTTCATCCCGTACTACCGCCAGTCCGGCTTAAAGTATGCCGGAGAAATGTTTAAGAAAACCGGAACCGCAGATGCTGCTTTTGCAGGCATGCCCATGGACGATATAACTGCTGCCCTGGACTACTATTTTGAAAACTACAACGGTGGTCGTCCTTTTATCATCGCAGGTCACAGCCAGGGCTCAGCCATGGTTCTTTTATTGCTTCGTACTTACTTTAAGGATCATCCGGATTACTATGCACGCATGGTCGCAGCCTACACCATCGGCTACTCCGTCACAGACGAGTATCTTGCGGCCAACCCGCACCTTAAGTTCGCCACCGGCGAAACCGACACAGGCGTTATAATAGCATGGAATACAGAGGGTCCTAAGAACGTTGAGACTAATGCTCACAACGTCGTTGTACTGCCTAACACCAGAAGCATTAACCCCCTCAACTGGAAGCTTGATGAAACCTACGCTCCGGCCAGCATGAACCTGGGATCCCTCGTGGAGAACGAAGAAACCGGTGAGGCCACGATAGGCGATATGGGTGCGGATGCGCAGATCAATCTCGCCCGCGGTGTGGTCGTAACTCATGCAAAGGTTGAACCAATGCCCGAGGAAAACGCCAGAACCGCAGCCGAGTTCTTCGGACCGGACGGACGCCACGCCAGCGATTATACCTACTACTATAGCAACATAAAGGATAATGTAGGAAAACGTGTTGCGGCGTATATGGCCGGGCATTAAATAAATCTCTTAAAAAACAGAATAGGGCAATGCGAAAAGTATCAGCCCAGACTATAAGATCATAGAAAACATAGGAGCCGGCAGGTATCCATTTAAAAACATTTAAAAAACGAAGTTGAATGTTTTTGGATGGATGCCCGCCGGCTCACTTTTTCGGATATAATCCGTTTCATATTCTGAAATAAAAAATTGCCCCTTGGGGAAGGGGCCGTGGTGTGTGTATATTTTAAAGAGATTAGGTTGGGGAGAGTGTCTCTTTAAAAACAGATTAATTCTTATCAGGATGCGGAAAACATGGCTGAGTTACATGATGCAAACTGTTTGCAGGATTCACGAACCCAGTTGAAACGCTCCTCATCTATGTCATTGGGGACGGTGCAGTCGGCGCCAATGATGATGCCGGTCTGTCCGCATTCGGAAAGAAGGTTATAGGTTGCCTTCTCAAGCTCTTCCTTAGAGCCCTTATATATGATGCCGTCCTGTGAGAAACCTCCGATGATGCATTTGCCTTTAAAGAGCTTCTTGGCATCACTCAGAGTTGTTCCTTCTGCCACAACCGCAACGCTGTAGGCAGCGGCATCATAACCTTTGTATAGTCTCAAGTCATTTCCATGACCGTGATATCCGCAGATATGTAAAATATTGGTATTTCTGATCTTCTTTGCTTCATCAAGTATCTTCTTTTCGGTAGGAGCAACATACTTTTTGTGGAAGACCTCATTGAAAAATCCACCCTGATTGCTGCAGCTCAGGTAGATACCATCCGCGCCGCATTCTGTAAGAAGTACTCTGTTAAGATCGATTATGCCTTCAGTGATAATGTCTAATGCATATTTCACTGCAACAGGATCTTCCCTCATGAATCGCTGCATGGTATCTTCCTGTGCTCCGAAAACCGGAAGTCCCTGGGTAAATGCATTTCTGAGCACCCAGGCAGCAGAGAAACAGGTCACATAGACAGGTGCATCAACACCTTCATATATCTCCATTACTCTTTTGGTAAGGTCTATCTGTGCCTTGGCATAAGGAGAATCGATCATAGGTTTTTTAATCTTGTAAAGATCTGAAGCCTTCTCAATGCCGCTGATATCCAGAGGCATCATCATGAGAGTGTCATTCATTATCTTTATGATATCCGGAACAAACTTTTCAAGAGATGCTTTATGAAGAGTTATATTTGCTTCAAGCGCCTCCGGATTGCTGAGTCCCATATTCCAGTCATAAGGTGACGTGAAATGATGAAAAAAAGCTACCGGAACCCTGTCTACCGGTTGATTCGAAAATGCCCTCTTAATTCTTTCCCTGTTTGTCATGACTGATATTCCTCCATGATAAGAACAGCTTTATGATCAGTTCCATTCCTCAGGGACTTGTCATAACCTGTTTGTTCCTTCAATTTATATCGACTCTACATGTTAAAGTAATATACTATCGACTTAAATCCTTGTATAATATAAAAAAATCTTAAGTATATGAAAAACAGCTATAATGTTTTCAAAATCCATTAAAGAGCAAGATCCTGTTAGTAGGTCAAATACATTTTGATCATTGATTTGTAAAGCGGAGAACTACCATGAAGATAAGCTCCCTTAATTATTTTGTCGCAATTGCAGAAACCGGTTCCGTTAATCAGGCTGCCAAAAAGCTATATATAGCACAGCCAAGCCTGACAAAATCCATTAAGCTTATGGAAAATGAACTGGGTGTTATTCTTTTTGAGCGAAACAAATCCGGAATGCAGCTTACTCCCGAAGGAGAAAAAATCTACAAAGAGGCACGTATAATACTGGATTACTATAACGGGTGGAAAAAGCTTGCCAACGATAACGAATCCACGACTATTTATGCTTACTCGCATATCTCCCTTGTGGGCTTTCTTATACCAAAGCTTCATATCCCTTTCCAGAGAAACCACTCCAACGTTCTTTTGAAATATCAGGGGGATGCCGCTCCGGAAAAGCAGGTATCCTTAAATACTGCACATCCTTCACTTGCAATCTGTCTCAATCGTAAAGATGACGATGATCCCGCATTTAATGCTAAAGGCATCAAAAAGATAACCCTGATGGAAGGCTATTACGGATGCCTCGTTAAAAATGAGAGTCCCCTTACAAAATATAAAACCGTTAATTTTTCGGATCTCAAAGGCTATTGTCTTGCATATCCAAGTCATTCTTCAAAGCTTGATGAAGAAGTATCCGAAGTGCGGGCCTATTCCATGCTGTCAGGTTTTGTTCCCGAGCTCGTCAAGGAGATTACCGTCAATAATGTCATCACCGTAGATTCTGTTCAGACAGTTATCAAAATGGCCAGCGAACAGCCTGATGTTTTTGCGGTCAGCTTCTATCCGGCAAACAAACGTTATACCGAGGTCGAAGGTGGCGGCATGACCTGTATACCGTTTGATGACCCGGCAACAAAAGGAGAAATCAGCCTTGTTTATTCAGAAAAGTACTTTAAGAGCCTTCCCGCATACAGGGACCTGGTGGAAATGATAAAAGCCGAAGCAGAATCATTTCTGACCAAATAATTATAAAAGCATAAGAAACTATCAAAACGTCCTATAATGATTTCCCGGCGGCTGACCATATGGTCAGCCGTTTTTATATGTCAGCAAAAATACATAAACCGTACAAATACCAAGTTGTATTGTATTTTGAAATGGTAGCCTTCAAATGTTAGTTTCATGCTGAAAAGGAACTATTTTTCACTCATAAAAACCTCGCCAATTCAAGGCGTATTGTGATTTTGATATATTTTTGCCGTATTTTGCACCTTTTATGTGTTATTTTATGCATGTTTTCAATACAACTTCGTGATATAAATACCTTGTATTGTATTGCAAATAGACAAAGCCACTGATAAACTACATTCAACGAGTTGTGAAAAACAACAAATACAGTGATCAATCATTAAATGGAGGTTTAGTAATGAGAAAAATTCTGAGAAAAGTTGCGGCCCTTGCAGCGTCCGTAGCTATGGTAACCGGACTTACAGCTTGTGGCAGTAACAGTGCACCCACAGCACCTGCAGCAGGAAGCGGACAGGCAGCCGCTATCGATAACAAGGACATAAAGATCGGTGTATCTATCTGGTCTTCAACAGACGTCCTCGGATCACAGTGCAAGCAGATCCTTGATGAGGCCGCAAAGTCTCTGGGCGTTCAGGTTCAGTATGTTGATCAGGGACATGTATCCGAGAAGGTAACTGCATCTGTTGAGCAGCTTGCGGCAGCCGGCTGCCAGGGAATCGTGATCTGTAACTCATCAGATACAGAGATGACTTCAGCCATCAAGACATGTAATGACAACAAGGTTTATCTCGCACAGTTCTTCCGTGTAATCTCAAAGGACAACAGCGCAGACATCTATAAAGCTGCTACAGATTCACCTTACTATGTAGGTGCTGTTCACGAAAATGAACCCGAGAACGGCGAGAAGCTTGTAAACATCCTTCTCGACAAGGGCGATCGTAACATCGGTCTCATCGGATGGGAGCAGGGTGATGCAACCTGGCTCGGAAGATGGGAAGGCTATAAGGCAGGTGTTGAAAAGTGGAATGCAGAGCATCCTGATGATCAGGCTAAGCTTTCCGAGCCCCAGTATGCAGGTACAACTTCAGAGGGCGGTTCAAAGGCTGCAGAAGCTCTGATGTCTGCAGATCCGTCTCTCGATGCACTTATCCCTGCCGGCGGCGGCGGAGATCCTCTTCAGGGAGCTATCGCAGCTGTTGAGCGTGCAGGAAAGACACAGGATATCGACATCGTATCAACAGACTTCCTTCCTGATCTCGGAGAGAGACTTGAAAACGGTTCAATGGCAGGTGAGTCCGGCGGACATTACTGCGATCCGCTTATCGCATTCATGATGGTTTACAACGCTATCAAGGGCAACTACACAGGATTTGAAGGACAGTTCAACGACGTTCCGTTCCCATACCTTTATGTTTCATCAGCTGATGACTACAAGGCTTATGAGAAGTACTTCGTAGACCAGCTTCCATTTACAGACGAAGAGCTCGTTGCTATGTCAGAGCTTTCCTTCGACGGACTCAAGGAAGCAGCATCAAAGATCTCCATCGAAGATGCAGCTGCTCGTGCAGGAAAATAAATATTAAATCTATTAAGAAACATCATAGGAGCCGGTATCGAGCTTAGGCACAGATATCGGCTCGAGTTTTAAAAACATCTGTCAGGTTTTCGAAGAAGACCTGCCATGCAGCATCAGCCATTCGCTAAACGATTTTTCTCCGGGCTGATGTTTCCAAAATACAGCCCAGGCTTTTACCGTAGAGAATCATACAGCCGGGCTTCCCACAGATATATAAATGAGGTAATAAAATGAATTCTTCCGCTGTAACAATGGATCAAAGAAAGATCGAAGGAAGCCTTCGCGGTTATTTGATTTTACTCTTACTGGTTGTGCTTTCCTGGGGAATCTTTAAAATACTTACACCACACAATTTTGGATCATTCAACAATATGCTCAGCTATTTCCAGGCCAGCCTTATCGCAAGCGTAGGTGCCGTAGGTTTCTACTTTGTAATGGTCATGGGCATGTTTGACTTTTCAATCGGTGCAAACATCATGCTTTCCGCAATAGTAGGCTGCGTTTTCGCCACAAAGCTGGGCCTCGGATATGCAGGTCTCATTATAGGCGCCTTACTCTGCGGATGCCTGGTAGGACTTTTCAACGGAAGCTTTTATGTAAAGCTTCGTATCCCGTCAATGATAGTAACCACAGGTCTTGCTCTCATTTATGAAGCAGTTGCAAACTACATTGCAGGCGGAGTTGAGCAGACATTATCAGCTGATCTCAGAATGTTCGGACAGATGCCCGGAGATATCATCCTTGCACTGGTTGCTTTTATTGTGGCTTATGTATTCCTTAACTATACAAAAATCGGTACATATACCTATGCCATCGGCAGCAACGAATTTGTTGCAAAGAACATGGGTATCAATGTCAACAAATACAAAGTTCTGGCCTTCATCTTAAGCGGTGGCTTTTTAGGCATCATGGCAGTTCTGACCATAAGCTATGGATCCTCAATGGTCGCTGTAACCGGCATGGCTTCCATGAGCCGTAACTTTATCCCTACAATGGGCTGTTTCTTCGGAGTTGCCTTCAAAAAATACGGCATTCCTTTACAGGCCATCATCATCGGAGAGTTCATCATCAACATCATCTTTTTCGGCTTTATCGCATTGGGCGCTCCTACAGCGATTCAGGATGTTATCACAGGCTTTGCGCTTCTGATCATCATCACTGTAACCACAAAGATCAATAAAGGCGAAATTGTAAAGTGATACAGGAGGGAACAATGAGCGAGGTTCGTTTAGAGGTAAAAAATCTTTGTAAGTCCTTCGGTATCACGAAGGCAGTTAAGAATGTTTCTTTTAACATCAACAAAGGAGAGGTACACGCCCTGATCGGTGAGAACGGCTCCGGAAAGTCAACATTAACAAATATGCTGACAGGCATTTACAGTATAGACAGCGGTATCTTTGTTCTGGACGGCGAAGAAATCCATCCGAAAAATCAGGTGGACGCCAACAACCACGGCGTTTCCATCATAGTCCAGGAGCTTGGAACACTTTCAGGACTTACCGTAGCTGAAAATATTTTCCTGGGACATGAAGAAAGATTTGTGAAGTGCGGGATCAAAAACACAAAGCAAATGATAAAAGAGGCCAATGAGCTTCTCCACAGTTACGGATTTGACAGGATCAAAGCCCAGAGAATGATCGATGACTACAACTTCGAAGACAGGAAGCTGGTTGAGATCGTAAAGGCAACCTATTTTGACCCAAAGATCGTTGTTATAGACGAGACCACAACAGCTCTTTCCCAGGAGGGAAGAAATGAGCTTTACAAGGTTATGGACAAAATAAGAGAGAAGGGCAATACCATAATCTTTATATCCCACGACCTTCAGGAAATACTCGATCGTTCAGATACCATCACGATTCTTCGTGACGGAGTTTATATCGATACCGTAAAGAGCAAAGATGTTTCCGAAGAGGATCTGAAGCGTCTCATGGTAGGCCGCGAAGTAACAGGAGATTACTACCGTTCAGATTACGGCAGCAAGGTATCCGACGAGGTCGTTCTTTCAGTGAAAGATGTATCGGTACCGGGACTCCTGAACAAGCTTGATTTCGAGCTTCACAAAGGAGAGATTTTAGGCTTCGGAGGTCTTTCGGAATCCGGAATGCACGAAGTAGGCAAGGCCATCTTCGGTGCTTCCTATGACAGAACCGGTTCCGTAAAGCTTTCAGACGGCACCGAGATCAATGATATCCCCACAGCTATTCAGCACAGCATCGCATATACTTCAAAGGACAGAGATAATGAATCTGTTGTACTTAATCAGAGCATCATGGACAATATCTGCCTTCCTTCTCTGGATGAGCTTGCAGACAAGAGACATATGTTAAGCGATAAAAAGCTCAGAGACTTTGCAGATAAATTCGCAAAAGACATGTCGGTAAAGATGGTAAATGTCGATCAGTTTGTATCTGATCTTTCCGGCGGAAACAAGCAGAAGGTAGTTCTCGCCAGATGGATAGGCAAGGATTCGGATATCGTCGTACTGGACAGCCCGACAAGAGGTATCGATATCAAGGTAAAGCAGGATATATATCAGCTCATGGACAGAATGAGAAAGTCAGGAAAATCAATCATCATGATTTCCGAAGAGCTGATGGAACTTATAGGAATGTGTGATCGTATCATCATCATGAAGGACGGAATGATCAACGGACAGATCGAAAGAAGCGAGACACTGGATGAAAACAATCTGATCACAATGATGGTTTAAGGAGGAATTACGGTGGCAGTGAGTAAAACAGAGATGACAGCAGCAAAAGAAAAGAAAACAGGAAATCTCTCCATGATTTCCGCAGTCAAGACATATCTTCCTATCGTTGGCCTGATCATAGTATTTTTGGTATTTAATGTTCTGACGAATTTCAGAATGGTCAAAAATATGCCCCTTGTTCTTTCCCAGGTATATGTGACCATGATCGCCACAACCGGTGTGTTTTTTATCATGACCATGGGAGGTCTTGATTTTTCACAGGGATCCATACTCGGAATAGCATCCATAGTGGTATGTATGGTGTCCAGGATCAACATTCCCCTGAGCATCATATGCGGTATCCTCACAGGCGCACTGATCGGTGCATTCAACGGATACTTCTATGTATATCGTAAGATAAAGTCCTTTATCGTTACCATCTGTACAATGTTTCTGTTCCGCGGTTTCATCAAGTACCTGACAACCAATGCTCCGGTTGCGGGATCAGCTGCTCTTATCAATTTCGATAAAACAGAACTGAAAGTAGCTCTCACACTGCTTGTTCTTGTAACAGGTTTTGTACTTTTCAGATTCACTAAGTTCGGAACTTATCTGAAAGCTATCGGAGCAGGCGAGAAAGCAGCAATGTTCTCAGGTATCAGAACCGACAAAATGAAATTCTGGGTTTATGTACTTTCCGGAGCAATCACAGGTTTTGCGGCATTCATAAATGTCATCAAGGTTGGATCCGTAACATCTTCAGGCGGAAGCCAGTTGGAAACACAGATTCTCATCGCTCTTGTACTCGGAGGAATGCCTATTTCAGGCGGAGCCAAGGTTCGTTTTGAAAATATCATCGTAGGTTCGCTTCTGTATATCGTACTTAACAGCGGACTCACCATGATGGGATTTTCAACACAGATGATGCAGCTTATACAGGGAATCGTATTCCTGGTATTTGTGGCAGTTTTTGCAGACAGGAAATCATTACAGGTCATCAAATAACCGACCCAAAACCTGTAACCCCTTGTAAATATCTTTTTTACGAACCAACAGGATCTGCATCTGTGTCAGATATCAAAGCCGGAAAACATCATTTACAGATGAGTAGTGAAGAGTAAACAGAATGAGCAAAGAAAACCAAAAGCATATCAACGAAAGCTTAAAATATCAAAAACTGTATAAATGGGGCCGTACGCTTATCATGAGTGGCGTCATCAAAAACGGCGACAAGTTCATGTCTGAGCATGTACTGGAAAAGAAGTTTGGTTACTCCAGGCAGACTGTTCGTATGGCCCTTGACAAAATGGAACAGGAAGGGCTCATCCAAAGGGTCCGCGGCAGCGGAACCTACGTTTCCTACCATACTGATGTGGAACCTGAGGGGGATAAAAAACCGCATATAGGTTTGATTCTGAGCTATTTTGCAGATTATCTGTTTCCGGAGGTCTATGCCGGAATAGAATCGGTTATGAAGGAACAGGGGCTTCAGATCGATGTAGCCATTACCAAAAATCATCTCAATGAAGAAACCATGTTCCTTGAGAATTTCCTGAAGGCAGGCGTTCAGGGTCTGATCATAGAAGGTACACGTTCGAGCTTCCCGAATCCCAATCAGAGATTGTATAAAGAAATCAAAAGGAAGAATATTCCAACTATCTTTCTCCATAATCATTATTCAAACATCCATTTCGACAGTGTTGAAATGTCTGATGCAAAAAGCAGCTATGAACTGACTAAGCATTTGATTGAAAATGGTCACAGAAAGATCGGGGGAATGTTTAAGTCGGATGATATGCAGGGAATGGAACGCTATCGCGGCTATACAGAGTGCCTGTCCGAATTGGGGCTTCGCTTTGACGACGACTGGGTACGCTGGTACACCACAAA
This sequence comes from Oribacterium sp., assembly GCA_017940955.1. The sequence continues at coordinate 9,837 of JAGAXP010000313.1, read as the reverse complement.
GGACATGGAGGATAAATTCAGCAAGAAAAGTCTGATGTCATTCTATCGCAGAACAAAGGAGTGCACAGCCCTTGTTTTCTACAATGACGAGATCGCATATCGATATATAGATTTTCTTAACGAACGAGGCGTGAAGGTGCCGGAGGATGTTTCCATTGTTTCCTTTGATGATGCGAAAATGCAGGAGGCAGGAGAGCTGACGATTTTATCGGCAGTACACCCGAAATTCGAAATGGGAAAACTCACAGCCCAAAATCTCCTCCGCATGATGAAGGATCAAAACTGGACTCATCACGACTACTCTTATCAGTTCCCTGTTTCGTTTAATCAGGGTAATTCCGTAAGGGATATAAGAGATCATAAATAGAATGCCTTAACCTGCAGGATATTTGTCACGGGTCATATAAAAAGGCAATAACATAGCTAAGTGGTTTTATTTATGGCAGGTTTTCTATAAAAACCGCCATTTACCATCAGCCTCTCGCAAAGCGAAATTTAAACGGCAGATGTAATCAGAAAGAAGGAAGAATTATGAAGAAATTATATTTTGTAGTCGGCAGTCAGGATCTCTATGGAGACGAATGCCTCCGTCAGGTTGCAGCAGATGCTGCCGATATGGCATCATTTTTAAACGAAAAACTTCAGGAGATCGTATCTGTAGAGCTCCTGCCTACAGTTGTTGATTCAGAGACCTGCATTGAGGATCTCCGTAAGGCATCCGTTGATGATGACTGTGTAGGTGTCATCACCTGGATGCACACCTTCTCACCGGCAAAGATGTGGATCAAGGGACTTCAGGAGCTTCGTAAGCCTCTTTTACACCTTCACACACAGCATAATGAGAAGCTTCCCTATGACAGCATTGACATGGACTTTATGAACCTTAACCAGTCAGCTCACGGCGACCGCGAGTACGGCTTCATCGTAGCACGTCTCGGAATCCCGCACGAAGTTGTGGCCGGTTACTACAAGAATGAGAGTGTCCTCAAAAAGATCCGTCAGTTTGCAGAGGTTGCGAAGGCCATTGACTACTCACATCATTTAAAGGTTGCATCCTTCGGAAACAACATGCGTGAAGTTGCTGTTACAGACGGCGATCGTGTTGAGTCTCAGATCCGTTACGGCTGGGAGTGCAATTATTTCGGTATCGGCGATCTGGTTAAGATCATGGCTACTGTCTCCGAAAGTGAAGTAGATGCAAAAATGGCAGAGTATGAGTCAAAATACACCATGAAGACCGATAATGTAGACTCCGTTCGTGAACAGGCAAAGATGGAGGTGGCTCTCGATAAGTTCCTTGAAAAGAAGCATATCGGTGCATTCGCAGATACCTTCCAGGATCTTCACAATCTTAAGCAGCTTCCGGGCATCGCAGCACAGAACCTTATGTCTAAGGGCGTTGGTTTCGGACCTGAGGGAGACTACAAAATCTCTGCATTATCCGCTGTTCTCATGAAGATGGCAGAATCAAGAAAGGGTGCTACCGGCTTCATCGAGGATTACACCTATGACCTTACAGAAGGTCAGGAGGTGGAGCTTGCTTCCCACATGCTGGAGGTACCGCCTGCATTTGCGGCAACAAAGCCTGAGATCCAGGTTCATCCTCTGGGCATCGGCGGAAAGGAAGATCCGGCACGTCTTGTATTTGACGGAGTAACCGGCGACGCAATTCAGGTAACCATGGTGGATATGGGAGACCGTTTCCGTATCATCTGCGCAGATATCGAGCTTGTAAAGCAGGCAGCGCCCATGCCTAAGCTTCCGGTTGCCCGTATCATGTTCCGCCATAAGCCAAACTTCGAGATCGGTACCGAGGGCTGGTGCTACGCAGGCGGAGCTCATCACAGCGTCATATCAACAGCATTAACAAGAGCTGATATCGCCCTTTTCGCAAAGCTTACAGGCACAGAGCTTGTTACTATCGGCGAGGATACAACAGATGCAGATCTTCTCCATCTGGGAGCCAGGTAAATCTGCATCTGTATGTAAGAAATATACGTGACAGTTAAGCCGGTGGACCATGGGGACGGGGTTAGTGGTTCATTTTGAAGCAAAATGAACCACCAACCCCGTCCCCATGGTCCACAAAAAGTTGAAGAGATAGGAGATATAGATATTATGGGAGCAAAAGAAAAAATACTGGAGGGAAAGACAGCTCTTGGTATAGAGTTTGGTTCCACCAGGATAAAAGCAGTTCTTACGGATGATAAGGGTCATGTTCTCGCCACCGGATTCCATGATTGGGAAAACCGGCTGGTGAATGATATCTGGACCTACACCATGGAGGATATCCATATCGGACTTCAGAGGTGTTACAGTTCCCTGGTGAAGAACGTAAAGGAGCAGTATGATCTGATCCCCGAGACTTACGGTGCTCTCGGAATCAGTGCCATGATGCACGGAATATTGGCCTTCGACAAGGAAGGAAAACTTCTCAGTCCTTTTGAGACCTGGCGAAACAGCAATACAGAGCAGGCAGCTGATGCACTTACGGAAGAATTTCAGTTTAACATCCCTCTCAGATGGACCATCTCACACATCTACCAGATGGTGCTTGAAGACAGAAGCTTCGTAAAGGATTTTTCCTTTGTGACTACACTTGATTCCTTCATTCACTGGGAACTGACTGGAGAGAAGGTTACCGGCATCGGAGATGCAGCGGGAATCTTTCCCATCGATTCAGAGAAGCTTGACTATGACGAAGAAATGGTAGAAAAGTTCGATTCACTCATCAAGGAAAAGGGCTATCCATGGAAGCTCAGGGATATCCTTCCAAAGGTTCTCGTGGCAGGAGAGCAGGCAGGAGCATTAACAGAAGAAGGCGCAAAGCTTCTGGATGAAACCGGAACCCTGAAGGCAGGTGTTCCCATGTGTCCTCCGGAAGGAGACGCAGGAACCGGCATGGTGGCTACAAATTCCGTAGCTCCGGGTACAGGTAATGTTTCCGCCGGCACAAGTACCTTCGCAATGCTGGTACTTTCACAGGACAAAAAGCTGTCAAAGCTTTACCGCGAGATAGATATGGTGACAACTCCTGACGGTTATCCTGTAGCGATGTCACATGCCAATAACGGAACCTCAGATCTCAATGCCTGGGTAAATCTCTTTAAAGAATTTTCAGAGCTTATGGGACATACCGTGGACATGGGTGAGCTTTACGGAAAGCTCTACACAAATTCTCTTAAGGGTGACAAGGACTGCGGCGGACTTCTGCCTTACGGATATTTTTCGGGAGAGGGAATCACACACCTGAACGAAGGAAGACCTTTCTTTGCCCGCACACCGGACAGTAAGTTTAATCTGGCAAACTTCATGAGAGCTCATCTCTACACCTCTCTCGGAGCTGTAAAGCTTGGTCTCGACATTCTTTTGAAGGATGAGAAGGTGCCGGTCAAGAGCATTACCGGTCACGGCGGTCTCTTCAAGACAAAGGGCGTTGCCCAGAATTATCTTGCTGCTGCTGTCAATGCTCCGGTAACCGTTATGGATACCGCAAGCGAAGGCGGTCCATGGGGTGAAGCGCTACTGGCACTTTATATGCTCCGCGGTAAAGATGCGGGAAGCCTCGGAGACTTCCTTGCAAAGGAGATTTTCGCTGATCAGTCCGGAACCACAGTATCCCCGGATACCGCAGATGTAGAAGGCTTTGAAACCTTCACACAGCATTACAAAGACGGAATCGCAGTAGAACGCGCTGCCGTCGATGCCATGAAGTGGTAGTTTTCAGACCCACCGGGGACGGTTCTCGCCGGCGAGAACCGTCCCCGGTAGATAACTGAAATGGTAGATTTTCTCCTCATCTATAAATGCATGTTTTTCGCCATTTATATCTGACACACAGATGTCAATCTAATCGGCTATTATATATCTACAGAAAAGCGGTCGGTGCTCATGGGCACCGGCCGCTTAATTCTACCATTCTTGAAAAGTAAGTCAGGTCTGCAAAATCAGTTTCCGACAGCCTGCAGGAGCTGGTTATATTGCTGACAAATATGATATAGCCGCCCCTCTGTGTCAGAGTCATATGATACACCACAAGAACACGGAAGCAATTATCCACCATAAATGAGGCAAATCTGGGATAATTATCCCTTTGCAGATCAAACATGTTGACTACTTTGACAGGGTAGGTATCAAACATAGGATGAAAATCCTCAGGGACAGTTGAAGACAGATCCAGACTGTCAATTTCAAAACTGTTTCCGACGGCATCATCAGTGATTTTATTTAAACCGAAGGAGGATGTAAGATCATCCTCTCCAAGGAAGAAGACCTCATCCAGGTTATAAGTGACCAATATCTTCTCAAGTGCCGTATTTAACGAAAGGCTTCTTTTCATCAGGAACTTATCCATCAGCTCCATGATCATATCACTCTTTTGATTATTGATGATCATATGCTGGGCGATGGTCATAACCTTACCGTCATACAGAACGTTTCCGTGGATATGGGGAGTGTAGATGATATAGCGATCCTTGCCCTTTGTCTTGGCAAGATAGAGCATCTTGTCCGAAAGCTGGAACATGCTGTCATAATCCTTTGCATTATCGGGGAAAAGAGCTCCGCCCATTGAAATCGTTACGGTCTTATTTGCTTTTTCATCCATGTATTTCTCACGGATATCATATCTTATTGCCCTCAGAATCTCACGAAGCTCCGGTTCTGTATTGACCTTTTCCAGAACAAGCATAAACTCGTCACCGCCGATCCTTCCGACAGCGCCCTTGTCACCCACATATTTCTTTGCAGACTTTGCCACTTCTATGATCACATCATCTCCGGCCATGTGCCCTAAGGAATCGTTAACTGATTTAAAATTGTCGATATCCATCAGGAAAAAATAAAAATGCCCTGGAGGAGACTTATGCATAAGGTTTTTGGCATACTCAATAATGGTGCTCTTGGTGTATACACCGGTCATCTTGTCGTAGCATTCTTCCTCAACATTGTTTTTCATGGATTGAACGTCTGAAAGATACACCTTTATATTGTCATCGGGGTTTACAGGTTTTTCTATTGTTGCCGCAAACCATGACAGGACACCGTCATTATTCCGCACTCTGAAGCATGAAAGAACCGACTGCCCCGGCTCCAGGGCATGTATTTCATCCCTAAGGCCGGTCAGATCCGTGGATGGAACGAGCATACTAAGATCATCCACGCTGCTTTGGCCGGTATAAGCAAGAAAACTCTCGCTGCAGTGCATGATATTTAAGTTTTTATCAATCTCAACAAAGGAACTCTTGAATTCTCCCATATCACAGTCTCTCAAATATATCAATAAGAAAACGATACCGATCACCCACATACGAAAACGGTACCGATCACCGGAATACAAAAATGATACCAATCACCGGCAGCTGATACTGCCGATAACTTTGGTTTATTTTGTTGCCTTGAGTACATACGTACAATTATACCATAGAAGAAAACATATTTTGCATGTGTCTGCAGCTCCTGTTTATTTTTTTTACACATTACTTCTGTTTTTTTATATAATAGTTTAGTGCGCATGAGCACTTTGTGCCGGGCGCTCCAATTCGGTAATTTATCACATCAGCAAAAAGGAGTAATCATGGTTAAACACGTTATTTTATGGACTCTTAAGGATGAACTTTCAGCAGAAGAGAAGGCAAAGGTAAGACCTTATACCAAGGTCAGAAGCTGCCTGGATTTCGAGATCTGATGAATTATATAAGTCTCTGCCGAGAAGATGCCATCATTCTTTTCTTCAGGGACTTTTTGTGAATAAACGAGATTGCCATTTATGACATACAATAATGCATATTTTTAAATACTTTGATAAAAATACATTTTATGGGTATATTTATGCATGATTAATGCTATAATCATTCAGAAATGCTTATTTATACGGAGGACTATACATGTCACAGAGAACAGATATACACAAGATCCTTATCATAGGCTCAGGTCCCATCGTCATCGGACAGGCCTGTGAGTTTGACTACTCAGGTACCCAGGCCTGTAAAGCACTCAGAAGCCTTGGCTATGAGATCGTTCTTGTCAACTCAAATCCTGCCACTATCATGACAGATCCCGAGATGGCGGATATCACTTATATCGAACCCTTAAATGTTAACAGAGTCGAGCAGATCATCGCAAAAGAAAGACCTGATGCATTGCTCCCTAACCTTGGAGGACAGTCAGGCCTCAATCTCTGCTCCGAACTTTATAAGGAAGGTATCCTTGACAAGTATGGTGTTAAGGTAATCGGAGTTCAGGTAGACGCTATCGAGCGTGGTGAGGACCGTATCGAGTTTAAGGAAACCATGAACAAGCTCGGTGTGGAGATGGCCAGAAGTGAGGTAGCCTACAGCGTGGAGGAAGCCCTGAAGATAGCTGACGAGCTCGGCTATCCTGTGGTTCTCCGTCCGGCCTATACCATGGGTGGCGCAGGCGGCGGTCTCGTTTACAACAGGGATGAGCTTAAGACAGTGTGTGCAAGAGGTCTTCAGGCCAGCCTTATCCATCAGGTTCTGGTAGAGGAATCCATTCTTGGATGGGAAGAACTGGAGCTTGAGGTTGTCCGCGATAAAGACAACAACATGATCACCATCTGCTTCATCGAAAATGTTGACCCCGTAGGCATTCACACCGGTGACTCCTTCTGTACGGCACCTTTCCTTACCATTTCAAAAGATCTTCAGGATGAGCTCCAGAGACAGGCCTACAAGATCGTCGAGCATATCGGAGTTATCGGCGGCACCAATGTTCAGTTCGCCCACGATCCGGTTTCGGACAGAATAGTAGTTATCGAGATAAACCCGCGAACCTCCAGATCCTCAGCTCTTGCCTCAAAGGCAACAGGCTTCCCTATCGCCCTTGTGTCTGCAAAGCTTGCAACAGGACTCACCTTAAGTGAGCTTCCCTGCGGAAAATACGGAACCCTCGACAAATACGTTCCCGACGGAGATTATGTGGTTGTCAAGTTCGCCCGCTGGGCTTTCGAAAAGTTCAAAGGAGTTGAAGACAAGCTGGGAACACAGATGCGTGCCGTAGGCGAGGTCATGAGCATCGGAAAAAACTATAAGGAAGCTTTCCAGAAGGCCATCCGTTCCCTCGAGAAGGACCGCTTCGGCCTTGGTTTTGTAAAGAATTTCAACGAGCTTACAAAGGATGAGCTCCTTAAGCTCCTTATCACACCTTCAAGTGAAAGGCATTTCATCATGTATGAAGCCCTTCGTAAAGGCGCAACCGTAGATGAGATCTTCGAGCTCACAAAGGTCAAGAAATACTTCATCGAACAGATGAAAGAGCTGGTGGAGGAAGAAGAGGAGCTTCTTAAAAACAAGGGTAATGTTCCTTCCGACGAGGCACTCACTCAGGCTAAAAAGGATGGCTTCTCAGATAAGTATCTTGCGAAGATCCTGGAGGTTTCCGAAGACGATATCAGAAACCGCCGTGAAGCAATCGGCGTTACGGAAAACTGGGATTCCGTGCATGTAAGCGGAACAGAAGACAGCTCTTACTACTACAGCACCTACATCGGACAGGACAATGACAAGGTAAGCACTGACCGCCCGAAGGTAATGATCCTTGGCGGCGGACCCAACCGTATCGGACAGGGTATCGAGTTCGACTACTGCTGTGTACACGCTGCCCAGTCTCTGAAGAAGCTTGGTTTTGAGACCATCATAGTAAACTGCAATCCCGAGACCGTGTCTACAGACTATGACACCTCTGACAAGCTTTACTTCGAGCCCCTCACCCTTGAGGACGTTCTCAGCATTTACAGGAAGGAAAATCCTGTTGGTGTCATCGCCCAGTTCGGAGGACAGACACCGCTTAATCTTGCTGACAGCCTGAAGAAAAACGGCGTAAAGATCCTGGGAACCACTCCGGAAGTCATCGACCTTGCGGAGGACCGCGATCTTTTCCGCGCAATGATGAATAAGCTTGGCATTCCGATGCCTGAGGCCGGCATGGCTACCACCGTTGAGGAAGCATTAGACAATGCCCACAAAATCGGATATCCCGTCATGGTTCGTCCTTCCTTCGTACTTGGCGGCCGCGGCATGGAAGTGGTATACGACGACGAAAGTCTCCGCGACTATATGAGTGCTGCCATCGGAGTCACCCCGGACAGGCCTATCCTCATCGACCGTTTCCTTAACAACGCCATGGAGTGTGAGGCCGATGCCATCAGTGATGGTGTTAATGCTTATGTTCCGGCTGTTATGGAGCACATCGAGCTTGCAGGTATACATTCAGGTGACTCAGCCTGCATCGTGCCTTCAAAGCACATTCCGGAGGATAATCTGGAGACCATAAAGGAATACACAAGAAAGATTGCGGAAGAGATGCATGTTGTGGGACTTATGAACATGCAGTACGCTATTGAAAACGGAAAGGTATATGTTATCGAGGCAAACCCGAGAGCTTCAAGAACCGTACCTCTGGTTTCAAAGGTCTGCGGAATAAGCATGGTTCCTATCGCCGTGGATATCATCACCGGAGAGCTAACCGGAAGACCTTCACCGGTACCTGCATTAACCGACAAAACTATTCCATATTACGGTGTGAAGGAGGCTGTGTTCCCATTCAACATGTTCCCTGAAGTTGATCCTATCCTCGGACCTGAGATGCGTTCAACGGGAGAGGTGCTGGGACTTGCGAAGACCACAGGTGAAGCCTTCTTCAAGGCAGAGGAAGCTGCCAAATCAGAGCTTCCGACCAAGGGCACAGTTCTTATTTCCCTTAACACCAAGGATCATGCTTACGCAGCTGAGATAGCAGAGCTTTACTCAGCAGCAGGCTTCAATATCGTTGCAACAGAAAACACTCATAAGCTTATAACCGACGCAGGAATACCTGCAGAAAAGGTTAAGAAGCTTTACGAGGGTCGTCCGAACATCATGGATCTCATCACAAACGGAAACATCGACCTTGTCATCAATTCACCTATCGGCAAGGACAGCGTCCACGATGACAGCTATCTTCGCAAGACTGCCATCAAGGCAAAGGTTCCGTACATCACCACCGTTGCTGCGGCAAAGGCTGCAGCCGAAGGCATCAAGTTTGTACAAGACAATGGCGATGACGGCATCATGTCACTCCAGGAATGGCATAAGTCTATACAGTAAATAACAAGAGCCGGAGGGAAAACCTCCGGCTCTTACTGTATATCTGTTATGCTATTTTTTTGCTTCTTTTTTGTCATCTGAATTCACCCTTGACATCTTGGCCACCTCGCCAGAAAGGGCGATGAGGCCTATGATGTTGGGAATTACCATAACTCCGTTGAAAAGGTCCTGCATGTTCCATACAAGGTCAACCTTCAGAAGGGAACCTGCGAAAATAAACACTACATCGATAATAGCAAAAGGAATGATGGCCTTCTTGCCGAAAAGGAAAGTGATGTTCTGTCTTGCAAAGAAGAACCATCCGATGATGGTCGAAAAGGCGAAGAACAGAAGACATATAGCGACAAACATCGGGCCGAAGCCGCCAAAACCTGTTGTGAAGGCAAGCTGTGCCACAGGGGTTCCGGTGATATCACCGGCATAAAGTACTTCCGTTCCGAGAACACCTGATGAAAGGATAACAAGAGCTGTCATTGTAAGAACGATAAATGTATCGATGAATACGCCAACCATGGCAACTTCACCCTGTTCCTGAGGACGATTTACTATTGCAAGAGCATGTGCATGAGGTGTTGAACCCATACCTGCTTCATTTGAGAAAAGTCCGCGGGCAACGCCGAGACGCATAACCTGACGAACAGCGATTCCGGCTCCGGCACCAACTACAGCCTGAGGCTGGAAAGCACCCCTGAAGATAGAAATGATGGCCGGGATAACATTCGCATGATTGATG
>JAGAXP010000312.1 GCA_017940955.1 Oribacterium sp. | reverse complement strand
TCCCAATGAAAATGGACCACCAACCCCGTCCCCCGGTCCACATTCTCAGCCCACACCCCTCCGTCGTCTATCGGCTGAACTATTACAAATGTCCTGATTTTTTTTCAGAAAGGCAGATCAATATGAATTCTCTGGGCCGTACAACCGGTGATAAAATCAAAAGTTTTCTTATGTTCGCATTGCCAGGCACTTTCGTTTTCGTTTGTGTAGTTATCATTCCGTTCCTTTACGGATTTTATCTCACATTCACAGACTGGAACGGAGTTGCAGCAGTAAAGAACCTTGTGGGATTTGATAACTATAAAGCACTCATGGCAGATAAGAATTTCTGGAATTCCATGGCACTTACCCTTAAGTATGTGGTTTTTTCGGTTCTTCTTGTTAATGCTTTCGGATTTGTTTTTGCATACTTCCTTTCCGGAAGGATCAAAACCGGTCAGAATGTTTTCCGTGCCGGTTTCTTCACACCTAACCTTATCGGTGGTGTCGTTCTCGGATTTATCTGGCAGTTCGTTTTTTCACAGCTTCTTGTAAAGTTTGGTAAGAATCTCGGTATCGCCATCTTCTCAAAGTCATGGTTGTCCGATCCTACAAAGGCTTTCTGGGCACTGGTCATCGTTACTGTATGGCAGCTCAGCGGTTATATGATGCTTATCTACATCGCCGGTTTCACAGGACTTTCCGAGGATGTACTTGAGGCTGCTTCCATTGACGGAGCTTACGGATGGGCAAAGATGCGCCACATCGTTCTGCCTCTCATGGTACCATCCTTCGTTATCTGTATATTCCTTACTCTTTCAAGAGCATTCATGGTTTACGACATTAACCTTACATTGACGGGCGGTGAGCCTTACGGCAGTACCAAGCTTGTTGCAATGCACGTTTATGAAAAGGCGTTTACCGCAAGACAGTATGGTATCGGCCAGGCCGAGGCTGTATTCCTGTTCTTCGTGGTTGCACTGATCTCGGGACTTCAGGTTTATTTAGGTAAGAAGCAGGAGGTAGAAGCATAATGAGCGAGCAGACCAATGTTACTTCCGCAAACATTTCATCATCACCTAAGGCAGCAGACAGAGTAGGCGGAGTCAATAAACTTATTAAAGATATCATTATCTATATTTTGCTTACCATCGGTGCATTGTTTTATCTTGTGCCTTTCTTCATGGTCATCATCAACTCCTTCAAACAGAAGAAGGATATCATCAAGGCACCTATGGACCTTATCGGTGCCAGCGGAATGAGCATCGACAACTATGGAAAAGCATTTAAACAGATGGAATTCATGAAGGCTTTCGGAAACTCTCTTTTCATTACGGGCCTTTCAACACTTGCGGTTATCGTATTGTCTTCCATGGTGGCTTACTACATTGTCCGTGCCAACACCACCATTGCCAAGATAATATTTGCACTTATGATCTCTTCAATGATCATTCCGTTCCAGTCCATCATGATCCCGCTGGTATCGATTTACGGTGCAAACCTGGGTCTCCTTAACCATCGTTTATCCCTTATATTCATGCACACCGGATTTGCCATGAGTATGTCAGTGTTCATGTATGCGGGATTTCTGAAGAGCGGAGTTCCCAGATCTCTCGAGGAGGCAGCATATATCGATGGCTGTACCAAGATGCAGACCTTCAGAATGATAGTATTCCCGCTTCTTAAGCCTACAACTGCAACACTTGTTATCCTTAATGCGATGCAGTTCTGGAATGACTATCTGCTCCCGAGTCTGGTTCTCGGAAAGAAGCCTCTTTATACACTTCCGCTTTCAACCTACAGCTTCTACGGAACCTACAGCTCGGATTACGGCCTCATCATGGCGGCACTTGTACTTACACTTCTTCCTATCCTTATCCTGTACTTCTTCTTACAGAAGCAGATCATCGCAGGTATGGTTGCCGGTGCGGTTAAGTAACACAGATATATTGCTGGGAAAAATACAAAAATTTAGTATAATAAGAGCCGGGCAATGTATATGCCCGGCTTTTTTTAAATCAATTTTACAAAGGAAAATGACATGGCAACTACATTAAAGGACGTGGCTAAAGAAGCCGGACTGGCGGTTGAGACTGTTTCGAGAGTTCTCAACAACAGAGGCTACATAAGCGAAAAGACAAGAAAAAAGGTATATGACTCCATGGAGAAGCTGGACTACAGACCGAATATGGTTGCCAGGACTCTTTCCAAGGGAAGATCCGATGCAATAGCGGTTATCGTGCCAAATATGGTGCATCCTTATTTTTCACAGATGCTTGGGGAAATCGAGAGTTATGCTTCCGGGAAGCAGTTTCAGGTATATGTCAGCAGCTCTTCCGGAGACCCGCAGAAGGAGAAAAACCTTCTTGAGCTTTGTGAGAACAGTCTCGTTGCGGGAGTTCTCATTTTCAGCAATCAGGTGAAGCCGGAGACATTAAAACGATTTGACCTGCCCATCATCACCATAGAGCGTTTCATCGAGGGTGGTACCGGCTGTGTTCTCTGCGATAACTATAAGGGCGGAAAGCTTGCGGCAGAGGAACTTATAAGTAAGGGCTGCAGGAACCTGGTTATGCTTGGAAGTGTCAGGCTTCGCAAGATGCCTGCGGATATCCGTGAGGATGGCTTTATGGATGTCTGCCGTAAAAAGGGTGTTAATGCAAGAGTCCTCAACAGTAATCCTGAGGAGTTCAAGGACATGGAATACCATGAGAGTATTCTGAAGACTCTTACCGAGTTCCCGGAGACCGACGGTATCTTCTGCAGCTCCGATCTTATTGCGGCTCAGGCTCTGCAGGTGGCGGCAAAGCTTGGCAGGAGGGTTCCGGAGGATCTGAAGATCATCGGCTTTGATGATACTGCGCTTTCCAGACTGACAACACCTCAGATCACCACCATCCACCAGCCTATCAGCGAGATGGCGAAGCTTGCCTTCGACATGATCATCGATACCATTGAAAAAAGAGAGGTTCAGGAGCGTAATGTTCTTGACGTAAAGTTGGTGGCGAGAGGCACAACATGAGGACGAGCGGTCGGGCATCAGTTTAAAACCGAGGCGCTTCGTCTGAAAATTTTAAAATCGGACCCCTAAGAGGCTCTAGACCCTCGCCAATGTCAGATATTTTCTTTATGAAAAATCTGACTTGGCGAGGGGGCTAAGGAAAAGAGATCAAGAGCCTCTAAGGGGTCCGATTTTGAATTTTCACGACTCAGCTTTACGGTTTTAAACTGATGCCCGACCGCTCTGACTTTGATATGCCTATGCGAACTGCTGTTGCAAAAAAAACTTTAAAAAAAGGAAGATATATCTTATACTATTAAGGATTATGGTATTAAGTAGGAGATTTTAATGTTTTCATTGATTTCAAATGATATCGGAATTGATCTTGGTACTTCAAGCGTGCTTGTGTATATCAAGGGCAGAGGTGTGGTTCTGAAGGAGCCGGCCGTCGTGGCTGTCAATAAAGACACCGGTAAGGTTATGGCCTATGGCGAGGATGCCCGTCTGATGCTTGGAAGGACACCTGAGAATATAGCTGCTGTTCGTCCTTTGAGACAGGGTGTTATTTCGGACTATACATTAACAGAGCAGATGCTCAGGCACTTTATAGACAAGGCTGTGGGCAGGCGTACTTTACGTAAGCCCCGTGTATCGGTTTGCATACCTTCCGGCGCAACTGAGGTTGAGAAGAAGGCGGTTGAGGATGCTACCTATCACGCAGGTGCAAGAGAGGTTACCATCATTGAGGAACCTGTGGCAGCAGCCATAGGCGCCGGCATAGACATTAGCAAACCTCAGGGCAATATGATCATCGACATCGGGGGAGGCACTTCCGATATAGCTGTGATCGCTCTTGACGGACCGGTTGTGTCTGAGTCAATTAAGGTAGCAGGAGATGACTTCGATGAAGCCATCATCAGATATATGCGTAAGAAGCACAATCTTCTTATAGGAGAGAGAACTGCGGAGGATATCAAGGTCAATATCGGCTGCGCAAGCAAGAGACCTGAGAATATCACTATGGAAGTGAGGGGACGTAACCTGGTTACGGCACTTCCCAAGACTGTGGTAGTCAGCTCCGACGAGATCATGGATGCGCTTCTGGAGCCGGCAACCATGATCGTAAATGCTGTACATAATGTTCTGGAGCGTACACCTCCCGAGCTTGCAGCTGATATATATGAGAGAGGTATCGTAATGACGGGCGGAGGGGCTCTGCTTTACGGTCTGGACAAGCTCATGCAGGAGAAGACAGGTATCAACTGTGTTCTTGCGGAGGATCCTCTCACTGCTGTCGCCATCGGTACAGGTAAGTTTATAGACATTGTAAACAGCGATGACGATGATCTTTAATACTGATGGAAATGATGTGCAGCTCACATTTTCTGAGAGTTGCTCATTAAATGCAGAAGTAAAAGGATTGTAAACATGATATATTCTAGGGGTGGCCTTTAGGGGCTGCCCTTTTTATATTAAAATAATGAAAATGCTGCACATATCTGAAGGCTTTTCGAAGCTGGTGCAGGGTAGGGAATATATCGGATTATTATAGAAGGAAGATTGAATTGGAATTTTTTGAGGGATATATAGACCATATTATATATAGAAGTGATTCCACCGGCTACACGGTTATGGTCGGAGTTATGAAGGGTAAGGACTACACACTGGTGGGGACGGTTCCCGGTCTGGAGGCCGGTGAAAATATCAAGGCCGACGGTCATGAAACCACCCACCAGATCTACGGTACGCAGTTCGTGATCGACAAATACCAGGTGGTGGCTCCCGAGACCGCTGAAGCTGTGGAACGGTATCTCGGCTCCGGTGCCATAAAGGGTATAGGTGCCGCCATGGCTGCCCGCATTGTAAAGAAATTCGGGGATGATACTATGCGTATCATCCAGGAGGAGCCGGAGAGACTTAGTGAAGTCAAAGGCATTTCCAAAAACAAGGCGGTTGATATAGCAGCTTCCGTAAATTCAAAAAGGGATATGCAGGATGCGGTGATGTTTCTGCAGCAGTACGGCATTTCCATCAATATGGCGGGGAAGATATACACGCATTACGGAAATGAAATGTACGATATCATCCGGGACAATCCTTATAAGCTTGCCGAGGATATCGAAGGCATCGGCTTTCGCACCTGTGATGAGATAGCCCGTAATGCCGGTATCAAGGCGGATTCCGATTTTCGTATCGAGTCCGGAATCCAGTATGCACTTTCCATGGCGGAGGTAAACGGACATTGCTATCTGCCGCTCCCGGAGCTTTTGCAGGCCTCCGAGACGCTTCTCAATATCACCATACATGATATAAATCATTATCTTATAGACCTTCAGATGCAGGGAAAGGTCATCGTGAAGAATGCTTCGAAAAAGATGACTCTCGACGATTTCCTTTCGGAGACCGGTAGCGGGGAGGTGGTTTTCAATGCTGACGACAGGAACACAGACCCGGATACCAGAGTCTACAGAGCATCTTTATATTACACAGAGCTTCAGGTGGCAACGAAGCTTCAGGAGTTAAACATCGAAGGCGCCGAGGAGCCGGATGAGGAGCTGGAAGAGATCATAGATGAGATAACCGAAAAAGAGGGAATAGAGCTTGATGACCTTCAGAGGAAGGCTGTTTCAATCGCGGTTAATTCCGGTCTTCTGGTCATTACGGGAGGTCCCGGCACGGGAAAGACCACTACCATCAATACCATCATAAAAGTTTATGCCGAAAAGGGTAAAACCATACTTCTGGCTGCCCCCACCGGCAGAGCCGCAAAGAGGATGTCAGAGTCCACAGGCTGGCCTGCCTCCACCATTCACAGACTTCTGGAGTATCAGGGAAGACCTGAGGAGGGTGATAAGGAAGGTCTGGAGCAGGTAAGGGGACATTTTGAAAGAGATGATCTGAACCCACTGGAGTGTGATGTGGTCATCATCGATGAGATGTCCATGGTGGATATATTTCTCATGAATTCACTCCTTAAGGCTATACACAAGGGCACCAGGCTTATCATGGTAGGTGACGCCAATCAGCTTCCTTCCGTGGGAGCCGGAAATGTTCTGAGAGATATCATTAGCTCGGGCTGCATACGTACGGTGAGGCTTAATCACATTTTCAGACAGGCCGCAGAGTCCGACATAGTTGTTAACGCCCATAAGATCAATGAAGGCGCAAAGGTGGATCTCGGCAAAAAATCAAAGGATTTCCTGTTTATAAGGAATCCGGGCCCGGACCAGATATTCAGCTCCATCACTGCTCTGGTAACGGACAAGCTTCCGGGGTATCTTGGCGTTGACCCCTTTGAGCTTCAGATCATGACACCTCAGCGTAAGGGTGCTTTGGGAGTTGAGAGGCTTAACCAGCTCCTTCAGGAAAAGCTTAATCCTAAGGACGGAAAGAAGCCGGAGAAGGAAATAAACGGTACCCTTTTCCGCCTTGGGGACAAGGTCATGCAGGTGAAGAATGACTACAACCTCATATGGGAGATAAAGGGCAGATTCGGTATCCCCATCGAAAAGGGTGAGGGTGTGTTCAACGGAGACATTGGCATCATAACGGAGATCAATAATTTTGCCCAGACCCTCACGGTTCAGTTTGACGACAGATTCGTTGAGTATGAGTTCAAGCAGTGCGACAGCCTGGACCTGGCCTATGCCATAACCATACATAAGTCCCAGGGCTCTGAGTACCCGGCGGTGGTCATCCCCATGTACCAGGGTCCGCAAATGCTTATGAACCGAAATCTTCTCTACACTGCAGTCACCAGAGCCAAAAGGTGTGTGTGCCTCGTAGGGAACCCGCAGATATTTGAGCAGATGATAAACAACGAATCCGAGGCAAGGAGATATTCATCTCTTAAGGAGAGGTTGCAGGAGATAAAAGATGCAGGAAACTAATGGATCGGTTATGGTGAGGAGAGAGTTCGGGGAAGGTGGATTTTCTGAAAGAACACAGGGTTTAAAAGGAAACAATCTATCTAAAACCCGGTTGGAAAAGGGATGTACACCGGAAAAAATCAGATCAGGGAAAGACTCTGATCAGCGGTTCTGCGATGGATTGAAGGCTAAAGTGACAGAGCTTTTGTTCCCGAGAAAGTGCCCCATCTGTGAGGATATAGTATCGCCCCGGGGAGAACTTATATGTCCGGAATGTATCGGCCGAATTCACTTCATCACAGAGCCTGTTTGCAAGGTCTGCGGCAGAGAAATCGTGTCGGAAGAGGAGGAGCTTTGCAGCAACTGCAAACGCCATCGATTCAGCTTTGAGTACGGCTATGCCCTCATGAACTACAGCGATGAGGTGGCTCATTCCATTACGAGAATAAAATATACCGGTGCAAGGGAGTTCCTTGATTATTATGGAAAGAA
This sequence comes from Oribacterium sp., assembly GCA_017940955.1. The sequence goes on along the minus strand of JAGAXP010000312.1, from coordinate 1,678 downwards.
AGCAGTTGAGCTATATGGAGACAGGATAAAGAAGATGGGGGTGGATGCCATCGTGCCCATTCCGGTACATAAGACGAGACTCAGAAAGCGTGGCTACAACCAGGCGGCAGTCCTTGCCGAGGTTATGGGGAAAGCTTTGGGGATACCTGTCTACGAGGAAGCCCTGAACAGACATAAAAAGACCGCAGCACTAAAGGAGCTTAATGCTGCGGAAAGACTTAAAAATCTGACAAGTGCGTTCTATGCGGGTTACATACCTTCGGATTTGCGCTCAGTCCTGATAGTTGACGACATCTTTACAACCGGCGCAACCCTGGAGGCTGCCAGCCGCTGCCTGAAAGCCGCCGGTGTGGAAAAGATATACTGCTTCGCTCTGGCCATAAAGGCGGACGGTTAACCTTCTGTCCAGTAGTCCCTTGCGAGATCAATGAGGTTTCGCATTGGCTCTGACAGATACTTGTCCTTGCGGTAAACGGCATAGGCGTTCATTACGGGATGAGTCTTCAGCTTAATGAGACGCACATCATCCGGAATCTCAACGTGATGTGAAGCTCCGATAAGAGCGGCACACTCGTCGGCCGCCACAAGGGCAAGCTCATAGTTGATACCCTCGGCGTCCATATATACATCAGGCTCGAAACCTGCCTGCTCAAATACCATTTCGGAAACATAACGCTCGGTTGAGTCCTTCGGTCCAAGGAAGAAAGGAACATCCTTGAATTTCTGAATATCGATAACCTCCGTGCCGTCCTCTTCTGTTTCAATTTCATTTACCAGAGGATTTGATGATGCAACGGCCAGCACCATCTCCACATGACTCAGGAATTCATACTGAAGTCGGTAGTTCTGCTTGTCACCCATGAGGATGATACCGAGATCGATGGTGCCGTTCTTAACCAGCTCCTGGGCCTTCAATCCCTTCATGATATTAAGCTGGAGCTTGACTGTAGGATTCTGCTTGTGGAACTGACGGTAGATGGAAGTCATCATATAATCGGCTTCGATACCTGCCGCTCCCACAGCGATTTCTTCATTATGAAGCTTTGCAATGTCTGAGATCCTGGAGTAACAGTCCTTTTTCATGGCTATCATCTTCCTGGCGGTGTCCACATAGATCTTGCCGGCTTCGGTGATGGCCCATTCATTTCCTCTTCTATAGAAGAGTTTGGTTCCGAGTTCTTTCTCGAGATTGAGGAGCTGGAGATTAAGCGCGGGCTGTGAAATAAAAAGCTTGTCTGCGGCGCGGGTAATATTTTTTTCCTCTGCGATACGTATGATATTTTCGATTCGACGTAGATCCATGGTGTGCCTTCCTATTAAGATGTATAGAGTGATAAGTAAATACGCCGGAACGGGTTTGAAAGCTCCGGACCATAACATTGCTTTGTTACGCTTACTAGATAGTATATAAAGTATTATAATTTAATTCAATTACAAATGTGATAATCACTAAAAAATTTAAATAACAGAAGGTTTTGGCGTTTTGCTTGACGATATCGGGACTACATGTTATAGTTTGCACGTAAACAAGGGGCTCAGCCCTATTTTTTATGCACTAATTTCGTAGTCATGCGGAGTTAAGAATCATTGGAGGTGAACAGCCGTGCGCACAAAGATTATTTTAGCATGTACAGAATGTAAGCAGAGAAATTACTTCACGACTAAGGAAAAGAAGAAC
>JAGAXP010000311.1 GCA_017940955.1 Oribacterium sp. | reverse complement strand
TGCTCTGGACATGGAGAAGTATAATCACGGAATACCGGGAAGTAATGAACCGGATCATCAGCCTTCAATGATCCATTAACTGCATACCATAGCTCACATATAAGGAAGGTTTCAAAATGGATATTACGACAAGATATGATTCAGGAACTATATATTTGTATATAACAGGAAAACTAAGCTCGACAACAGTAGGCGACCTGTCCCAGGTCATTGACCGCATACCGAAAGATACAGAAAAGGTAGTATTGGACTTTTCTAAAGTCTCATATATTTCATCCTTTGGACTAAGGGAAATACTTCGTCTGAAAAAACATATGAAGGACGGAAGTGATCTTACCATTGCGGGATGTAATGAGGATGTTCTTGAAATATTCAGGCAAACCGGTTTTGACAGTATGGTAAATCTCGCGGAAGGTTCTTTGGAAGAATCTCCGGAAACCCTTTCGGTTAAAGACTTGTTCCTGCTTAAAGTCCGTACTGCTCCTCAGAAACCATTTGTAGTTACAGACCACCGGATATATACCTATGAGGACATAAATCATTACACCCATATACTTGCGGCAGATTTATTTAGAAACGGAGTACACAAGGGAACTCATATAGGCATATACAGTGGCAACAGTGTTAACTGGGTGATCTCGTTCCTCGCAGCACAGATGCTGGGCGCCATAGCTATGCCCCTCAATTTTCAATATACCATCGATGACCTTATCCAGCTTTCCGGCATCGGTGATATCACCCACCTTCTTATAGGTGATGTACAGAACGCCGGAACCATAGATGAATTCAAAAAAGCAGTCATGGCTAATGACTCCAAAATACATCAGGTACTTGAGATAGGTAAAAATGTAGACTTCAGCTTACGTGATGCAGAGTTTGAACCTCTTCAGGATCAATTCAAAGGTAAACAGGAGGCAGAAGATAACTGCTGCATGCTGTTCACTTCAGGTTCTACCGGTAAACCAAAGGCTGTACTTTTGTCTTCGGCAGGAATACTTCATTCGGCAAAATGTAATGTTGAATTCATGCATTTGTCCGAGAATGACAGGATATGCATGAATGTTCCCCTTTTCCACACAACAGGTTTGATCCGGGGTTTCCTGGCTGCTCTTTATTCAGGAGCCAGCATTCATATCCCTGAAAATTTCGAAACCGGAACACTTCTTTCTTTTATAGAAAAGCAAAAGTGTACCATCATGAATGCGATACCGGGAACCATCATATCAATGGTAAATGATCCTTCATTTTCGAAAGACAAAGTGGCAAGCCTTCGATGCTCTATTCTTACAGGTGCTCCGGCAACGGAAACACAGATGCGTATGCTTATGGAAAAAATGCCCGGAAATCATTTTATCTCTTCCTACGGCATGAGCGAACTGTCACCGATAACTGCGACTCTTTACGGAGACAGTGTTGAACATATCTGCCGCAGTGTAGGAAAAGTTGCTGATGGAGTTAAAGTCGAGATCCTGGATTTTCATACAGGCATGCCACTCCCTCCTGGAGCAGATAACCGCGGTGAAATCGTTGTCCATGGTGACAGCGCAATGACAGCCTACTATAAATTGCCGGCTGAATCACAGGCTCTGGATGACAAAGGACGCATACGGACCGGTGACTTTGGATTCTTCGATTCTGATGGATATCTTCATATCTCAGGCAGAATGAAAGAGCTGATCCATTGTAACGGAAAAACCATAGAACCAAATGCTGTAGGTAGTGTGATTGCGGAATATGCACCTGTTTCTGATGTCAAAGTAGTAGGTATAGCCGATGAAAAGGACGGGGAAGTTGCCGTGGCATGCATCAGCCTCAAGAAAAACACTCAGGAACAGCCTGAATACAATGAAGCAGAACTTGTTGCATTCTTAAAGAACCGTTTGTCCGATTACCAGATTCCAAGAAGATTTATGATATACGACAAGCTGCCCACTCTTGCTAACGGAAAAGTAGATGCTGTTACTTTGAAGAAAGACGCTCAGAAAGCTGCAGAAGTCTGAAAGCGCTAAAATGACGGAGCAGGTCAGCACTGCAATTTTGTATGTCAGAGACAAACGGCGAGAAACATGCGTTTATAGCCGATCCAATATACATCTGTCTGTCAGATAGTAAGGCTTCAAAAACATGCGTTTATAGCCGAGGAGGATATAATGGAAAAAGATTATAAAGGTACCAAAATATGTGCTTTACAGGGTGATATAACAAAAACAGATGGTTTGGATGTATTGGTTATAGGCGCTGACGAGAGCCTGTATCTGGATAGCGGTGTTTGTAAAGCCATTCATTCCATTGCCGGACCCGAACTTCTTCAGGAAGTTAAAAAACTGGGTGGTTGTAAAACCGGTGAAGCCAGGATAACCGGTGCTTATAATGCCAATGCTGATTTTATCATTCACACTGCAGCACCCAAATGGCAGGACGGTATGCATGATGAAGTTAAACTCCTTTCTTCCTGCTATAAAAGCATATTAACATTAGCTGCCGAAAATAAAGCAAAAAACATCGGGCTTCCCTCTCTTGGTACCGGTGTCTATCATTTTCCTTTGGATTTGGCATCTGAAACTGCGATAAATACAGTAAAAAATTTTGTGGATGAAAATGCAGGAGCATTGGAAAGCATCACCTGGATCCTCTTCGACGAGCAGACCTTTAAAACCTATGAAGCTGCAATTACAGCCATGGTTTAAGGGGGACCAGTGAATTGATCAAAAACCTTTTTCCGATAATTCCCAGAATCGAGAATGACGGGATCGTACTTGACAGGATAACACAGAAAGATGCCGAAGATCTCAAAGACTTTGTCTCATCTTCAGCTGTGTATGAATATGAACCTACATTTTTATTTGAGAAAAAATATGATGATGTAACTTACGTTATAGACCATCTGTATGATGAATGCCTGGAAAGCTCCCTGATACTTGGAATATATGTCGACGATAAGTTCGCAGGGATTGCAGAATTCTATGGATTCTCAGACAGGATCCATAAGGTAAGTATCGGTTTCAGACTGTCCGAGAAGTATTGGGGCAGGGGAATCGGTACCAGGGCAGTTAAAGCGATGATAGACTATCTGGAGACGCAAACAAACATAGAGATAATCCAGGCAAGCACCCTTCCGGAAAACAACAGATCAGCCCGTGTTCTCGAAAAACTCGGCTTTACTCCGGTAGTAAAAAATTCCGGTGAAGACTGGGGCTTCGGCGGTCTGACTCCGACAGATAAGTGGATTCTTTAACCGGGTTCCAGGGAAAAAATTAATATGACAAATAAGTCGATGGCCAACCATATTACAGGACCATAGGTGCCTATCAACGTGAACGGCAATTATTACGGGGATACTGTGGTGTTCACCGGCATTCAGAAGGCCCTGGAAGAGACCCGGAAGGAATTCGTCGATAAAGGACGGACTGTGAAGTTCTTTTCTCCCGGCTGGACAAAGTGGACACTTATCAAGCATAGAAGATGCAGACTTACTATAAAGGAACTGAATAATGGGGTTCTGGCGCTGGATGTTACACCGCTTAAGAGGAGAGATGAAGATGCTGCGCCGCAGATGCTCATCACCGTACCACGGGCGGATTACTGTGAGCTTAGAAAGAGTATAAGGATCAAGACGGCTCCGGAGGCGAGGTTTGAGATCTACAACGGGGAGTCGGAGATAGTTTTTGACAGCGTGGAGTATGACTGGAGTGAGAAGAAGACAAGCTTCTACCTGTATGATGAGATGGTGGGGGAGATTTGGACGGAGTACTATAGCTTTACGGCGCCGGGGAGGAAGAAAGCGGAGAAAAGTGGAGAAGTATATCATGTTGTGTCCGTGGTGTTTGATGGAAAGGCACGATGCTTTGATTATCTCTGCGATGATAAGACTGTTAAGGTTGGAGACACAGTCATAGTCAATGGATATGACGGTGAGACACCGGTTAAGGTTGTGGCGGTTGCAGATAAGTACGAGAGTGAGCTGGTGCTGCCGGTGGAGAGGTATAAGAAATCGCGAGTTAAAGAAGATGATAATCTGATTCGAGTAAAAAACAGGGATGCAGCACAAGAATTAATGGAAATGACCTTTGGATAACAGTTAGGTCTTTGTTAATATTGTCTATTGAATCCCTATTCTTTTAGTGTAAAATATAAGTAGATAAAGGTTTTGAGGAACCTTGATATGAAACAACCGGAGAGTTCCTGCCGTTCAAGTGGAAGGTTTAACAACAGTGGAAGCATCTTAACGGATGCTTCCATTTCTTTAGGGAGATGTATGAAATTATACAGTATTTCAGATGAGTACATTAAATATTTGCGCAAGAAGTTTCCACGAGTTTACTCAAATAAAGAGGATGTGAACCATAGGTGCCTGTCACTGTGAACAGCAATCGCAGCTATGGTTTAAGTGAAACAGTAGATCGTAAGATTTCATAGTGGAGTTATGGATCCTCGTAAGTTGGAAGCAGTTTCGTTCAATGTCAAAAAGTAAATATTCAGGCAGTTTGGTCGAAAAATAGAGTAAGTACCAACATTTGCAAAAATGAAAGGAGAAGTAGTGTGAGAAAGAAGATCATAGCATTGATAAGCTTTGGGATTATTGCCTTAACTTTAGAGGGCTGCAGCTCTGAAGTATCAGTGCCGGAAATAGCTGTACCGGGAACAGAGACCGAAACTGATTCCAAAGAAATCCCGGATGATGCACCGGACTATTCACAGGCGGATTGCTGGTACCAGATTCCGGAGATCACAAAGGATGTTGACACATTTTTTGTCTACCCAACTGAGTACATGGCTGCCAATGAGGGGGATCCTGATTTTGCGACGCTCGACAACGCCGAGATGCTGGATGGCGTGAAAGCAAATTATCCAATACTGGCTAATGTATACGAGGACTCCACTAACGTGTTCATGCCATACTACCGTCAGGCAGGTATGACATACGCAGCAAAAGAAGCAAATAAATCCGGTGACCCACGCACAACATTTTCTACAATACCTTATGCCGATGTCACAGCCGCACTTGACTACTACTTCGAGAATTATAACAACGGACGTCCGTTCATTATCGCGGGTCACAGTCAGGGTTCTGGAATCGTAAGTCTTGTGCTGAAGGATTACTTCAAGAAACATACTGATTATTACAAGCGCATGATTGCAGCATATGTCATAGGTTTCTCCATCACAAAGGACTATCTCGAGGAGAACCCTCATCTGAAGTTCGCTAACGGTGAGAGTGACACGGGCGTCATCATAAGCTGGAACACTGAGGGACCAAAGAATATAGAACAGAATGCCAGTAATGTTGTGATTCTGCCAAACGCAGTCAGCATTAATCCACTTAATTGGAAACTTGACGAGACATATGCACCTGCAAGTAAAAACCTTGGTTCACGCATTCTCAATGAAAAAACCGGTGAATATGAGATTAAAGACGTTGGCGCGGATGCAAAGGTGGTTCTCAATCGCGGTTCTATCCTGACGAATGCAAATACAGAGCCGGTTGGAGGCGACGCCTTTGGTCCACAGAGCTACCATAACGGCGATTACGCGCTCTATTACAACAATATCAAAGAAAATGTATCTAAGCGAGTAGCGGCTTATCTGAGCAGCACAAAATAAGCAGGTGCAGGCGCTGTGGCAACTGCATTGGCAGTCCGGTGATGAGATAATAAATTAAGGGAATAAGCCGTGCCAGAGATGTAATCCATGACAGAACATTAAATAGTAAGACAAACAGCTTGAGATCAGATAAGAAAGCAGGCAAAAGACTATGCAGAGATTTAAAAAGTTATATATCTATGGTGACTCCAATACATATGGGTATAATCCATTAGCATCTTGCTATGATGATGACAGATTGCCGGAGGAGAAGCGATGGCCGGTGATACTTCAGAATAATCTGAAATCATCTATAGAAATAGTAGAAGATGGAGTAAATGGACGTTGTTTACCAGTGAGTGAATCAGAAAGAGAATGCTTTATAAAGAGCTTAGAACGGTATGGCAAACTTGATTACATTGCTGTGATGCTTGGTACAAATGATATCCTGAATCAGGCTTCACCGGATCCGGAGGAATTATCAGAGTATATGGGAAAGTTGATTGATTCTATAAGGTCGGTATATGAAGACTGCAAAGTTATCGTCATCACGCCTCCCAAGATGGGATTTCCGGAAGGACATTCTATGCATGGATATCAGGAAACAAACAAAAAGCTTCGTGAGTTATATAAGCTTATATCGGAAAGAGAAAATACAGGATTCATTGACACAGGTAATTGGGATATCGATCTTTTTTATGATGGGATACATCTTACGGAATGTGGCAATGTGCAATTTGCAGAGAATATGTTAAAAACACTGAAGGATTTAGAGATATATTGAGGTTGTCAGATGAGAGAATCATATTTCGACGGAGGATCATTACAGCTCATATGTACGCGACCATAGGTGCCTGTCACTGTGAACGGAGACATCATAAGTATTGGATAAACAATTATACGTATGTAAGGAGATTATGATATGCCTGAACAACTATTAATTCAATTCAGAGAAGATAAAGCATTAAGAGAAGATTTTCGTTCTGCATTCAATGCATTGCGAGAAGAATCTGCAGATATTCCGGAGATGTCTTTAGAAGAAATAAACTCTGAAATATCCGAAATAAGATCTAATCGTAAGAGAGGGTTGTCAAAGGCTTATGTCTGCGGTGAAGTTTTTTGAGGAGTACTATGACAGGAAAACTATACGCTGTTGGAGTAGGACCCGGTGATCCGGAACTGATAACATTAAAAGCGCTTAAGACAATTAAAAATGCCGATTGTATAGCATGTCCGGAAAGTCATGGTGAGGCTGGAGTAGCATATGAAATAGCGAAAGCGGCTGTTCCGGAGATCATTTCAAAAGAACTGTTGCTTTTGGAATTTCCCATGCATAAAGATGATCTCTTTGATGCACATAAGAAAGCAGCTGAACAAATCATATACTACCTTTCATCAGGGAAGAATGTAGCTTTTCTTACATTGGGAGATCCGGGGATATATTCTACGTTTTTTTATATTGCAGGTATGATAAAGGAACAAGGATATGAAATCGAGGTAATCAGCGGAATTACTTCCTTTAGCGCTGCCTCCGCAAAGTTGAACCTTTCACTTTCCCTAGGCGACAAATCCCTGATGATAACATCAGGTAAGTACTGTGAATTTGAAGGCACACTTGTGATAATGAAAGCCGGAAAAAAGTTAAAGGAAATAAAGGAAAAAGCATTTGCCCGGAACAAGAATATCTATCTGGTTGAAAACATTGGAATGCCGGATGAAAAGGTTTATTTTGACTCGCAGTCCATTCCGGATGAAGCAGGATACTTTTCTTTGGTGATTGTGCCATAGGTGCCTGTCACTGTGAACATTATTGCTTTAATATATCCCCTATGCTATATTAGAACAAACAAGGGAATGAAGTTCTCCCTAAGTAGAATTACTTGAACCGCTTACTATAGCTGATGACTTCTGCGTTTATTCACGCAGGAGTTGTCAGCTTTTTTGATAACACAGAAGGGTTATGGTTTTATGTTACTCAGTATTTCGCTTATTTTTATTCTCGGAATGGCTCTTGGTTTTATTTGCAAAAAACTAAAGCTTCCGAGTCTTATTGGATTATTGATAACCGGCATCATATTGGGGCCCTATGTACTGAATCTTATAGATGGAAGCATACTTGGGATATCTTCTGAACTTCGAAAAATAGCTCTCATCATAATCCTGACAAGAGCAGGGCTCGGTCTCGATGTATCAGGACTGAAGAAAATCGGAAGACCAGCTTTTCTGATGTGCTTTGTACCTGCTACATGTGAACTTATAGGAATGCTCATTCTTGCTCCCGGATTGCTCGTACTACCTCTTCTTGACGCTGCAATTCTCGGTTCTGTGCTTGCTGCTGTATCACCTGCCGTTGTCGTCCCTAGGATGGTGAAACTGATGGATGAAGGTTATGGCACAGAAGAGGGTATCCCTCAGCTCATCCTGGCGGGTGCATCTGTTGATGATGTTTACGTTATAGTACTTTTTTCAACATTTTTAGGCATGGCTCAGGGACAGGGAATTTCACTGACAAGTTTAGTAAACATTCCTGTATCAATATTTCTTGGCATGATCATTGGACTCCTGACAGGCTCGGCTCTGGCATTTTATTTTAAAAACGTTCATATTCGTGACACCGTAAAGGTACTGATCATTCTGTGTATATCTTTTATTCTTGTTTACATGGAAGACTCAATGCATACACCGATAACCTTCTCTGCACTTATTTCGATAATGTTTATCGGAATAGGATTGCAGAAGAAAAGACAGATCGTTGCGGAAAGACTATCAAAAAAATATGAAAAGCTCTGGGTAGCGGCTGAAGTATTACTGTTTGTTCTTGTGGGGGCAGCAATCAATATTTACTACATAGGAAACGTCGGACTAAGAGCAATTCTGCTGATCATGGGAGTATTGATATTCAGGATGCTCGGAGTGTTTTTATGCCTTATCGGCACTAAGCTCAATAGAAAAGAGCGACTGTTTATCATGATGGCATATACACCGAAAGCTACAGTTCAGGCGGCAATCGGCGGCATTCCATTATCCATGGGGCTCTCCTGCGGCGATGTAGTGCTTACGGTTGCTGTTCTTGCAATAGTGATCACTGCACCACTCGGAGCCTTTGCTATAGACAGCACATATAAAAATCTGTTAAGCAAAAAACCGTAAGACCATAGGTGCCTGTCACTGTGAACACCGGCAACCCTCTGGAACCATTGGTGCCTGTCAATGTGAACTAAGACAACAGTGTTCTAATGAATGAACCGTTTAAGTCTGTAGGTAGTATGCCTGTATTGTTTAAAGACAATATGAGCACAGCAAGAGATATTTTGGACATTGTCGAAAAGATAAAGGCAAATTCTGAGCAAATTGCATTATAAAGAAGAAATTTAAGGCGATACTTTATATATGTTCATCTGCATTTTTCTTTAATCTCATGAACATATTTGTACGACTGGCAGGCGACGTGCCAAGCATACAGAAAAGCTTTTTCCGAAATCTGGTGGCAGTATTTGTGGCAATGATCATGTTGGTAAAAAGCGGAGAAGGTTTCCATCCTAAAAAAAGAACCTCACAATCCTTTTCGGGAAATCATTTTTCGGGACTTTTGGGAGGAATTGCCGCAGGGCTTGCTTATACTTTGGTGAGGCAAATGTGATAATGATGAGGCATGGTGTGAAATTTATCGAAAAAAAGGCAGTAATAGTAAATATTATTTTAATTTTGCTTGAGTTTATAGCATTCATCTATGACCTATATAGCTTTAAATTCGGATTATTCAAGTGGTATACAGTGGACAGTAATGTTTTGCAGTTGATCGTATCAGCCCTGGTTGTCATATACTGTTATCATGGCAGGATGATACCTGAGTTAGTTACGATCTTACATTTTGTCTCAGCAGTTGGGCTTACAGTGACTTTTCTTATTGCGGCATTTGTGCTCGCTCCGGAAGGTGGCGTAGACTACTATTTTTTCCAGAATGTGGCACCCATCAATCATCTGATTGCACCGATACTGTCTGTGGTTTCCCTTTTGTTCTTGGAAAAGACAGAGAGGCTTTCGCTAAGGATAATACTGTACCCTGTTTGTGCCACTCTTTTTTATGGCATCGTATGCCTGATGTTAAATGTTTTGAGGATCATTGACGGACCATATTTTTTTCTTAAAGTATATGAGCAGACAGCCGTTACGATAGCATTGTGGTTTTTCATAATAGCTGTTTTATGTCTGGTGTTAGCGTTTATATATTACAGGATAAAATGGAAAAACGGTAAACAGGGAGACAAATAATGAGTAAGGACAAGGAATTATTAGAACGCGTTAACCCCGTCTTTAACACAGCGAAGATGACTGTATTTCAGTTTGCAGAAACCGGTGATAAGGATGCAATGGCTATAGCGGAGAGACTGGGACTTACTTCCGAGGAGACACAGAATAGCAATTCTACCCAAATATCGGAAGTGCAGACCATGGTCGGTAATATCATGATTGAAATTCGTTTTCTCACGACAGAAGCAATGGCAGTCGAAACCGGATGCCGGACCGTTGTTGACCTTCCCTGCGGTTATATGCCTCGTGCCATCCGCTTTTCGCGCAAAGGCAGACGCTATGTGGGATTGGATCTTCCTGCAACCATTATGGAGATTGAACCGGTGGTTCGCTCTATAATAGATCCGAAACAGGGCGGGAGCATTAGGTATCAGGCCGTTGATGCCACGAATTATGATTCCATGGAAAAGGCTCTTGAGGATACCGATGGAGATATCTGCATTACAACAGAAGGACTGCTTATGTATTTTGGAAACAGTGAGGCCGGTGAATTATGCGACAATATAAGACGGCTCCTTGTAAAGCATGGCGGCTGTTGGATCACCGCAGATCCTGAGTCAGGACTGCAGTATGTGATGATCACTAAGGCTATTTACGGGGATCGGCTTTTGCATGATATGATGAATGCCAAAAAAAGAGTCCAGGAAAAGTCGGATGTGAAAATTGCTGCTTCGGATCTTATTGTAAAGGTGCAGGATGGATTAGAAGCAGGCTTAAAAAAAGCTCTGGCGTTTCTTAAAGACCATGGACTCAAAGCGGAGAGAGTACTTGTTGGGGATTACATGCCTGAATTAGCCTGTATTAAAGACAAACCTGAGCTTCAAAGGGCTGTCAGGGAAGCTATGAAACAATGTGCCTATTGGAGAATCACTCCCATCGGTGAGGATGTATCGGTTCCGGAAAAGAAGGCCGGAAAAGAATTCGGAATTAAAGCACAGCGGGATGGAGGGCAGATTTCCATGTGCATTTCAGGGCGAGCAGATACTCTGACGGCTCCGGAGATTCTGTCGTGTTTTGAGGAAATCGAGAAGGAAGGGACTATCGAAGGAGTATCTGTTGACTGCAGGAATCTGGAATACATATCCTCTGCAGGCTTGCGTGTTTTGCTGATCATGCATAAAAAGAGTACAAAAGGTCTTTCATTGACCGGGGTTAACGAAAGCGTTAATGAGATCCTAAAGACTACGGGATTTGGAGATATCTTTGAGATGTAGATAAATGGAAATAGGCAATTTGGAGGATGACAGATTAAAATATTATTTGCTTTATGTCTGCTGATGTGTTTTAGACTCTTCAAGTCTTATCGATGAAACAGCTTATTTTAAATAAGTTAACATAACTTATCGGGCAAAACCGGTCAGTTTTTTAGTGCAGACTTATAATCTGAGTTAAAAGAAAACTATGACATTTAATGAATTAAATCTGAACAAGCGAATCGTTGACGCCATTTCGAACCATTGGTGCCTGTCACTGTGAACTCTGTAGCGAAACGGAATGCGAATGAGGCACTCCGGAAAACCTGATATTACAACTGAATATTCGTTTGACGATAACGAGTGGTGATGGTAAGATAGTTATTGAAAAGAAGTGCTACCGGTAGACGGTTAGCCCAAGATGTTTAGTTTAGTTAAAGTAACCGCTCTAAGTTTCCAAGGATCTTACGCAAAGTAAGTGAAAAATATCGGGGCGGCGGAAAGAGAACATCTAAAGGGGTGTTCTTTTTTTGTACTCTGAATATATGGCTAAATAGTTTATATTTAGACATATTAAAACTTCTATATATGGCTATTG
>JAGAXP010000310.1 GCA_017940955.1 Oribacterium sp. | reverse complement strand
CTGGTGATTACAATGTGGTCAGTCAGGTTCTATAATTCATATCAACTTAGGGGAACTAAAATTTGAAGTTATGGGGAGGAAATAATTATGATTCAGAATAATACTTACAAGCTTTCGCTGGCGGCTCTTTTTGCGGCTCTGTCGTATGTAGTATTTACTTTTTTGCAGATAAAGATTCCGGTTGGCGGAGATATGACTTCCATACATCTCGGAAATGCGGTTGTGGTTCTTGCCTCACTGATCATCGGCGGACCCCTTGGTGGTCTTGCAGGCGCAATCGGCATGAGTATCGGAGATTTCTTTGATCCGGTTTATGCTCCGCTTGTTCCGAAGACTCTCATCTGCAAGTTATGCATCGGTCTCATCACAGGTTTCGTTGCTCACAGGATCGGTAAGATCACTTCGAGCAATGATGAAAAATACGTACTCAGGGTTTCGGCTGTCGCTGCCGCTTTAGGTCTTCTGTTCAATGTCATCGCCGACCCTATCATCGGCTACTGGTACAAGATACTGATCCTCGGAAAACCGGCCGCAGACCTGTCACTTACCATCAATTTTGTTTCATCCGGCATCAACGCTGTTATTTCTTTGATCGTCTCTGTAGTGGTTTATATGGCGCTTCGCCCGGCACTTAAGCAGTCAGGATTCTTCCTGAAGCTTGCAAACTAATCATATAATCGCTATAAGGCACGTCCACGTGGACGTGCCTTCTTTTATCTATAATGTTTGCCAATCAACATTTTGGAATGATGATGCCTCTTCCGAATCTTTCCCTGGCCTCATACACACAATTGATGACCTTTTGGCCGCATCTGTCATATCGATGGTCTCAAATTCTGTGAGACAATTTCCACAGTCTCCGCATGGCTCTTTAGGCTGCTCTCAAGTCGCATTAATCACAAATGATGACAGACTCTCAAACTTCTCATATAATAACATTTGCTACAGAAATCATACCAAGACTTGAGAGGTCCCCATGCTAGAACCTGTAATTGAAGCTAATGAAAAACTGACCCTTTTCTGCAACATAGACGGACTGGCAGTTGAACATAAGGTGAGATATGGTCAGTATGATATGAAGATCAAACATTTCCATCCGGAATATGAGATTTTCTACATTCTGGACGGACAGAGAGATTTTTTCTTTGACAACAGAGTTTATCATGCATCCAAGGGTGACCTGATACTTATAGACTCGAACCTTATCCATATGACCAAGTCTACCGGAGCTGATGATATCGGTCACAATCGTATCATTCTTTACATCACTCCTGACAAACTTAAAGACATGGAGTCCCGATATCCTTCTCTGGGGCTTGCGAGGTTCTTCCGGTTAAACTACGGTGTTTATCATCTTGATGCTGAACAGCAGGATCATTTTATGGATTTTTACTACAAGTTCAAAAAGGAGTATCAGGATAAAAAGGTAAACTATAAGCTTTTCATGGAGTTAAGTGTTCTTGAGCTTCTTATCTATATGACGAGGGATCTGGAAAAGTCTGATGATTCTGATCCTTACTCAAAGGACAACAAAAACTATCAGCACGCCTACGAGATCGCAGATTATCTTTCTCAGCATTATAGAGATGATATCGACCTGGATTTTCTTGCGGGAAAGTTCTTCCTGAGCAAGTACTATCTCTGTAGAACATTCCATGAGGTCACGGGATATAACATTCGCGAATACATAAATATTTACCGTATCCGCGCTGCCAAACAGCTTCTGGAGGAAACTAACGACAGCATAGAAGAAGTGGCAGCCAGAGTCGGTTACCACTCATCAACACATTTCGAAAAAATATTTAAATCCTACATGAACATCTCGCCGCTTAAGTATCGTAAACAGCGAAATATCTATGTAAGTATGATCCCGGTAGTGAATCACCTGAGTTAGTTACAGCTTTTCTGCACACATTCTGCTACTGCATTAAACCAGAAAATCACTGCTCTCTTATTTCCGGATGTAAAAATGTATCATCCAAAACATAAGAAAGCAGTGATTCTTTTGATTCTGTTACTGTAATATGTCAGCTTTCGGGCAATCCATCATTTGACACTTCCCAGCGCTTCCACCAGTGCAAGGATGGTCAGTGACTGTCCGTAAGCCATTGGCGCAATGAGTATGTTTTTATAGTGATCCTTATCCATACCCATTCCTGTGCCCCCGGAAACATTGAGCACCGTGCCGTCCTTATCGATGTTTGCAAGTATTCCCCTGATCGCCTTCTCAGCAACACACTTGTAAGAGTCATCAAGTATTCCCAGTTTTATACCCTTGAGTATACCTGCTGCAAATGCTGCCGACCCGGAAACCTCCTCATAACTTTCAGGATCATCGAGAACCGTATGCCAGAGTCCGCTTGGAGCCTGAAGTTTTTTTAAGGCTGCCGTTTGTGCTTTGTAGCAGTCAAGGATGATCTGCCTTACGCCGGCATTTAACGGCTCCTTGAAGTCCTCCAGATAATCAAGTACTCCAAGAGTGAACCAGCTGTTACCTCTGCACCAGAAGATACCTCCGAAATTGTTTTTTTCATTGAAGGTCCAGCCATGATAGAAAAGCCCTGTTTTTTTGTCATAAAGGTACTTGATATGCATGAGCATCTGATGGATGCCTTCATTTATCCACTCTTCATTATGATACTTCTGACCCATTCGATTCAGGAAAAGTACAGTCATAAAGATAGTGTCGATCCACATTTCATTCTCATTGAGTCTTACACCCTGCCTGTCACCATTGGCGCTGGTCACATGCTGGAAGCCGCCTTCTTTTGTACGGGGAAGACAGTTCATGAGCCAGTTCGCCCAGCCAAGACACAGCTCCTCGTACTTCTTGTCTTTCACCCGTTCATTCAGTTCTGTCAGAGTAAGGAGCGGTGTTGTGGTATTAATGTTTCTGGATGGAAGTCCCTGTTCTATATTCTGATCGAACCATTCCTTCAAAAAACCAAGGTAGGCATCGGAACCCTCTGTATCCATCTTTTTGATGAGACCATACAAGCCAATTCCCTGCGGTCAGTCCCACTCCTTTATACCAAAATCTCTTTTAAAATATCCAATTGACTCGCCCTTATCCTTGAGCTCCGACTCATTGGCCGGTCCGTCAAGATTTAAAAGCTTGTCGATGACAAGACCGAGCTTTTTTTGAATTTCCTTCTTATTGATTTCCACTTGGATTTCTCCCCTCACTACTTCATATATTTATTTATATTTACAATCAATTGGCATACCAGCCGGAAACGATGTTGAATGTGTGCAAGGCTTGCGGGATGAAAGAACATCGACATCGACATGCACGTATCCGGGTGCACATAGTTCAAACGGTACGTACATGTCAGGTAAGATGTACTTTCAATCGAGTGGGCAGGCGCGTGCCGACAACGTTTCCGGCGTCATCCATCAGATGAGTCCCAGTGTCCCTGGCAGCCACTCCGAAATTGCCGGCACAAATGTCACAAATAAAAGTGCAGTTATGATAACAAGGAAGTAAGGTACCAGACGCCTGATGACATTCTCAACTTTAAGTTTTGCAACCGAACATCCTACAAAAAGCACACTTCCTACAGGAGGCGTAACTGTTCCTATGGCAAGATTCATTACCATCATTACTCCAAACTGTATATCATTCATTCCAACGCTCCTGGCTACAGGAAGGAAGATCGGTGTAAAGATCATAAGCGCAGGAGCCATGTCCATGAAAGTTCCAACGATGAGGAGGATCACATTTATGATAAGCAGGATCACGATTCTGTTGTCTGATACAGAAAGAAGCAGTGAACTGATGGCCTGCGGAAGTCCGGTAAAGGAAAGGACAAAGCTGAGTACCTGTGAAGCGCCGATGATAAGCATTACTATAGTTGTCATGGTGCCGGCATCCACAAGCACCTTGAAGATGTCATTTACACCTATGCTTCTGTATACAAAGAAGGCAAGGAGAAATGCATAAATAACTGCAACGCCTGCTGCCTCTGTAGGTGAGAAAAGTCCTGAAAGGATTCCGCCGATGATGATAACGATCATGAGAAGTGACGGTACGGCTCTGATAAATGTAAGCCATGCTTCCTGAAGTGTGATCTTTTCGGTTCTCTTTACAACATAACCGTGCTGTGCAGCATATGCAAAGGCAACGATTCCGCAAAGTCCTGCCCAAAGGAGTCCCGGTATCCATCCTGCCATAAGAAGTGCCGCTACAGAAGTCCCGCCGGCAGCCGCTGAGTAAACGATGAAAGCATTGGTAGGAGGGATAAGCTGGCCTACAGGTGCTGTGGCGATATTGGTTGCTGCTGCAAATGCCTCGTCATAGCCCTGCTCCTTTTCAAGTGGATTCATTACACCACCTATTGCAGTGGCTGCTGCGATGCCTGAGCCTGAAAGTGAACCGAAGATCGTGTTGCCTGCTATGTTTGTAAGAGCCAGAGATCCCGGTACTCTTCCCAAAACAAGAAGGGCGAGATCGATGATCCTCTGTGCGATGCCTCCGTTACTCATGAGAGTACCCGCAAGGATGAAAAACGGTACCGCAAGGAGTGAGAAGGAGTCGATACCGCTTGCCATCTTCTGTGCGGAGATAAACATTCCAAACTGTGGATCCATAAACATGATTATGGTAACCAGAGCGGAGGAAATGATACTGAATGAAATAGGTACCTTCATAAACAGAAGGAAGAAAAATACTACTAAAAGAACTATTGCTGCCTGTGCCTGCATCATTACACTGTCCTCCTTTCTGTCATAAACTCCTTTTCATTGACCACTTTTACTTTTTTTACCTCTTTGAATTCTTTAACAAGCTCCATAAGCCTGGGAAATGTATAAAATACCATGAGGAATCCTGCCATGGGAACTCCGAGGTAGTAGAACTGCATCGGCATCTGAAGTGCTGCCGAAACCTGACCTCTTGCATTGAGTGTTACCATGATGCCTCCAACGATGAAAACCGAAACGCTGAGCACCAGAATGACGATTTCAGTAAAGACAGCATTGATCTTTTGCCCTTTTCCGTAAATGTATCAACCAGAAACTCGATTGCGATATGCTGTTTTTTGCCATACGCATACGGAACTCCCAGCATCGTGAGCCAGATAAGTGCATATCTCATGAATTCCTCTGTCCAGTCTGCTGCGTGATTAAGTACAAATCGTGTGAAGATCTGCCAGAAGTTGGCACCTACCATACAAACGATGAGCGCTGCCATTATAACTTCAATTATCCGATTTACTTTTTTTGTCATCTCATGCCTCCTCATCAAGCTTTGTAAAGTTCGATATCGTCGTAAAGTGCCTTGTACTCATCACCCTGAGCGATGTACTCCTGATGAATCGGCTGAACTGCCTCGATAAAGGCTGACTTATCGATGTCTCTGTAAATTGTGACTCCATGCTCCTGTGCCTCTTCAATCGCTGCATCCATCATTGAGTTGTAAACCGCCTTGAAATTGTCATTGGTCTCACCCAGTGCCTGAACCAGCGCCTGCTTCTCAGCATCTGTGAGGGATTTCCACTTTTTGGTGCTGATGATATAAATGTCAGGTGAATACTGATGCTCAGTATATGTATAGGAACTTACCAGATCCTCATGTCCGTTTACTGTAAGTGCAAGCTCAGTGTTTTCTGCTCCGTCAACGATACCCTGCTGCAGCGCTGAATAGGTCTCACTTGAGGACATCGGAACCGGTGTTGCGCCCATGGACTCGATCATACCCATGGATGTGGTACTTACCATGGATCTGATCTTCATACCGGCAAGATCTGACGGATCATCTACACACACATCTTTTTTGAGATAGTAGTTTCTTGAACCGTTGGCATAGTAGCCTATAGCGATGAACCCCTGATCAGCAGTAGAAGTAAAAAGCTTTTTGACCGCTTCACTGTTCTCCATAGCCTTGTAATAATGCTCCTGACTTGTAAACAGATACGGAAGTGCAAATATGGCATAACGGTTATCAAACTGACCTAAGGTGTTGGAGCTGACCTTGGCCATATCAAGGATGCCTGCCTGAACCATCTCAACTTCTTCAGTCTCTGATCCAAGCTGTCCGCTAGGGTAAATTTTGATTGAAATATCTCCGTTTGAATCGTTTTCGATAAAATCTGCAAATTTTGCGATGGTGTCTGCTATTTCCGATCCGTCCTGCTGATTATGTGCAAGTTTGATCTGTACATTGCTATTCATATCAGACGCTTTGACACTGATAAATGTTCCTCCGGCCAAAACAAGCGCACACGCCGTAAATGCGGCACCTATGCGTTTTAATATCTTTTTCATACATTGCCTCCTAAAAGGGAATTTGTAAGTCCGAAATAATAAGATCACCGTTGGCCAACTGTTAAATCATGTAATTTCGTAACATTTTTTACTATAGGTATGATAACATTTACATCTGCAAAATAATCTTTATTTATTGCAAATTTAAACTATTTTTCAAACAAAATTGCGGTTTGTATTTACGGCATGATACGTCCGGTCACAGTATTCCGATCGACCTATGACTGATAAAGTACCAGTAAAAACACAAAAGGCCGCAATACCCGACACTTCGGGTATTACGACCATAGTAGAATTATCTCAATCCATCCTGAATTATACCGGCTCTTAACTATAAGTAAAGAGTATCAGGTTCAATGATCTTATACAGTTCCTTCATACAGCAGTTTGTCTCCCACATGAACCTGATGAACTCCCTGCTCCTTCTTTTGATTGAAGTTGAAACTCAGCATATATCCTGTGTCAAGATTCCAGTAATCCAGATACTCGCTGAGCTGTTTTTCGCCTTCAGCATTATAACGGTCTCCATGCCAGATTTTAAGTTCGATGATATACTGTTGTCCAAGATAATCCACAATAACATCTGTTCTTGTTTGATCGCGGGTCTGAGCCTCTATATAGTAGTTTCCTGTTCCGTTAATAATTGGTTTCAGATAGAGCAGGAATTGTTCCCTGCCATCCTTTTCCTTAAAACGATCCTTTAATGGTCCGCACACTTCTGTGTAAGTCAATATAAACCGCTCCATAATGAGACGCATGTTTAACTTTCCATCTGTGATGAACTGATTTTTAGCAAGCTGTCCTTCTCGTGCAAAGACGTTCTGCTTTAATTCTTCATCAGACAGAAATAGATTGTAAAGCCGTGTCTCAAAGATTCTGTTGGCTATTTTAACAGTATTATGGTCATTTCTGATCAGTCCATACATCTGCATCTGAGCAACATCCTTCTGGTCAGGGCTCCAGGTCATCCTCGCACCTTCCATCAGTATACTCCGAATCGAAGCTTTAAGCTCCGGAAAATTGTTCAGATTTTTAGTGATAGATTGAAATAGTGTATTGTTTTCGGCAAGGATCAGCTTAACTGCTTCATCCATGCCGTTTCTTGTCCAGGCTTCTGACAGCGTCATGGTTTTGCTTACTGACTCATCAATCAACTGGCAAATCCGGCTTACGAGGAAAGGATATCCGTTTGTATACTCTCTGATGGATTTTGCCATGGCGGCTGTGTCCATACCTGTGTGGTGGTCTGCTTCGTAGTCATCAAGCATTCCCCTGATGCCTTCCTCTGACAGACTCATATCGACTGTGAAATCAGCTGCTATATTCCACGGACTATTTTCTTTGGACGCTGCTTCTTCCCGGATTTTGGACTTCAGATGTTTCACGTCAGTTACTCCTGCAAGGATCACTGATTGGAATGTTTTTAAACCTTTTACATCTCTATCTATGTAGAGTGCACGCAATTGAGAAAGAAAATCCATAAAAACCTGATTATTGGTCGCACTGTCAACTTCATCTATGATCAAAACAATGCCTTTACCAGTTTCATAGCACCAGTCCTGCAAGGTATCAAACAATTCATCAAGTTCAGCTTTTTCTTCTTTTCTGTTTATGAAATCCGAAAGCTGTTCTTCTACATCCGCAGGTATCGCTAACCCACTTCGCATCTCTCTTTTTAAACTACGACTAAATGCTTTTACAAATGATTGCTCGGTGGCAAATCCTGCATTACCTATTCCCTCGAAACTCAGACTTACTACCTCATACTCCGTTGCTAAGGTCTTGCTCAAAGCTGCAATGGTAGTCGTTTTTCCGTACTGTCTCGCCCGGTTGATAGTGAAATACTTTCCATCATCTACCAGTTTCTTGATTTCTTCTACTTTTTCAGAAAGATCAACCATATAGTGTTTTGATGGTATGCACACCGCTGTTGTATTGAATTTCTTCATAGCTCATCTCTCCTTGATCTGAAGATACTACATTATATAACCCTATACTAGCATAATTCTACATTCTTACATATGAAAAAGCACGGGTGGGAGCTTATGAACTTTGTTAAAGTACGCCTTTTTTAGAATATATCCCAGAAATACACTCATCTTCTTCTGTTTTAGGATAGTATTCTCCTTTCAATGTTCATTCGGGGCGAATCCCCTTGTTATATGGTCAAAATCCGGTTGGATTCCGAAAGGCTATATATAAGATAGCAAAAAAATAACCGCCCCAGTCTACCAAGGATCTTACGCAAAGTAAGTGAATTTACGGGGCGGTGCAAAAAGGAACATTGAAAGATGTTCTTTTTTTGTACCCAATTTTCATCCACATTTCTTTCCATATTGTACTGTAGATTTTATACGATTACCATCACCCT
>JAGAXP010000309.1 GCA_017940955.1 Oribacterium sp. | reverse complement strand
TTTTTCCAATACGAGTCTGTGAAAAGAAAACTGGTCCCGGAGAGTCAAGCTTAATAGCTGGAGCGAGGAAGAGAGTAATGATTCCTGTAAGAACTAATCCTACAAAACCACCAATTATGTCCATAAACCTCTTAATAGAAAGCCTCTTATAACTGCTACGATTCATGCAATAAGTTATAACAGAATATCCAAGATACTCATCAAACTGGGTATGAGCTTTGCTGATTCCCGGAAGTTCAAGATTATAATGGGTTGTAATTCCCATCTCTTCAAAACCAAGAATAATGTTTTCCATACTGTTCTGCGGAATATTAGGAGTATTGATAAATACCTCATCAAAAGGATCCGTCAATAGTCTCTCTGTAAGGTTATGGATTCCTTCATGAACATGAACTTCTCCGATATACCAAGGATTATCACCATTATTCTGTTCACTTGTACCGCAAGTTTCATCAGCCACTGAAGAAGCATTTATCAAATCCTCACTATTCTTAACGTCAGGATCAACTGCATAAGCCCTGACAACCTTGTAACCAACCGAATCTCTTCTATTTATAAGATTAAGAACCGTCTGCTCAACAAGCGGCTTTTCAGCAACGACAACAACCCTTACGATATTATTTTCAGATGAAATATGCTTCTTATAAATCTCTTTGAAAATACATCTAACCGCAAAATCCAACAGCGCAAAAATCCAGATAAAATTGAATATTACAATTCTAGATAAAATCAAATTCCAACGCAAAAAGAAAGATATTACAAGCGCAATAATTGCTGAAAACGCGTCAAACTTAATAACACTCACAAGCTCATAAAACATACTTCTTACTACAAAATCTCTGTCCCAATTAGCTAAAAAAGTATATACTGTCCCCACCAGCATCAATAAAACACATACGAGATAGTGAAGCGTTTTATCACCATAATCCTCTTTTAAATTGTATCTCATATAGCTTGCAATCACATAGCTGATCACGATACATGCCATATCTATTATCCACAAAAGGTATGTCTGTAAAGTTTTATACTTTGTATTCATACACTCTCCGCAATCTCTTACCTATTTTTAAGCTTAAATTTATCCCATAAAGAGCACCACATAAACTCGATGTTTGTCGCAAAATAACGTTTAAATAGTCTCTTCGGATCAGTGAACAATCTAAATAACCACTCAAGACCTATCCTTTGAACCCACAAAGGCGCTCTTTTTGCTGTTCCAGCATGAAAATCAAATCCAGCTCCGACTCCCATCATAACTGCATTAATTTTGCCCTCATGAGTCTTCATCCACTTCTCCTGTTTTGGAGCACCAAGGCCAATCCATACAATGTCTGCCCCAGAATCATTTATTCGCTTAATATCCTCTTCATCTTCTTCCGGTGAAAGAGCTCTGAATGGAGGTGAATACATGCCTTTTATGTTAAGCCCAGGATACTCACTTTCAAGATTACTTCTGAGTTTTGATAATGTTTCTTCTGTAGACCCATAAAAATAATGTGACAACTTTCCATCTTGAGTATCTCTGAACATATTTCTCATGAAATCTGGGCCAGCTACTCTTTCCGCTCCAATATAGCCATCATTTTTCTCTCTATTAGCAATTGGGGTTCCATCAGGAAAAAGAAATGCTGCGCCATTTAATATATCTGCATATTCTTTGTTGTTTTTAGCCATCACTGTTGTATGAACATTAGAAAAACATATATATTTTCCTCTAAGTTCTTGAATATGATTTATAACATGAAGAACTGCTTCTTCAACTCTGGCTATTGAATAATTAATTCCAAAAACATTAAATTTATCACTTCTAACATACGCCGGTATTGTAGCGTACCCGGCAATATCAATTACTATTCCGGGTCTAACTGTATATTCAGCACTATCCATGGTAAGATATGTTCTTATCTTATGCTTTTCCAAAGTACTAGTAATCATGCTTACTTTAGACAAAACGCTATTTTTCTCACCCGCAATGCTTCTTGATAAAGCAGAAACATCAATAACAACACAATCATAGTCTCCACTTTCATATTTTTTTATTACATTCACATCATCTATATCAGGATCATCTATAATATAAGCGTTTACCTCGCCCGGAACTCCCCATTTTTTTATATAGTTCCGCCTGTAGAGCATTCTCAAAATATACCCATAAACGACACTTAAGGCCATGAAATAAATCACGACCTTTCTGGATGCAAGAACTGACTTTTGAGTGGCAAAAAGGTAAGCAACTGATAATCCAATAAGCAATGCTCTGCTCTTAATAAGCTTCACCAAATTATCTATAGGATCAAGTACGACAATTGACAACCTTTTTGCGTCATAACAAAAATAGACTATTATTTCAAACAAAAGCACCGTAACTATCATGGACAAATAAATTCCCAAACTATAGTCAACCCAAGCAATTATAGCCCTGTATCTGATTATTACCGCAGATAAAAAAGCAAGAATTATAGATAACTCATCTATTATGAAAGTACGTTTATAAATTACATTATTCTGAAATTTTCCATGAATCTTACTACGATAATCTGTCATTCTAGTCTCTTTTCAACTATCAATTTTTAAATACTTCCAATTTTATGTCTATTTTGTTCTATCCACTGCTGAAGCTGCGGAATAGTCATCCACTCTTTATTATTGTCTGATGTATAGCTAAATCCTTCTGGAACTTTCACTCCACCTTTAATCATATCCTCAAAGTTACCCCACTCACAGATTTGAGGCAAAATCTTGTAATGCTCAGGGTATTCATATGTAAAGTGTGAATCCTCAACACCCATCATCTGCTCATGAAGCTTCTCGCCTGGTCTGATTCCAATCTCAACCTGTTCAGCATTCGCATCGACGGCAGTAGCTATGTCGCAAATATTCATAGATGGAATCTTTTTGACATATATCTCTCCACCTTCCATGTCATCAAAAGCATGCCACACAAGCTCAACCCCCTGCTCAAGAGAAATCATAAACCTTGTCATACGCTTATCAGTAATAGTAAGCTTGCCTGACTGGGCTGTTTCCATAAAATACGGAATAACTGAACCACGTGATCCCATAACATTGCCATAACGCACTACTGCAAACTTGGTCTTGCCTCCTGTATATGAATTTCCAGCAATAAAGAGCTTGTCTGAACAAAGTTTAGTTGCACCATATAGGTTAACTGGTGAACTTGCCTTGTCTGTTGAAAGCGCCACAAGCCTTTTTACACCTGTATCAATGCAGGCATCGATAAGATTCATAGCTCCATTAACATTAGTCTTAATACATTCAAATGGGTTATACTCTGCTGTTGGAACAATCTTTGTAGCAGCGGCATGTACTACGTAATCAACACCATTAAGCGCTCTATAAAGTCTGTCCTTATCTCTTACGTCACCGATAAAGAATCTAACCCTTTTATCTCCCTGGAACTTCTTAGCCATGTTCCACTGTTTCATCTCATCACGAGAATAGATGATAATCTTTTTAGGATTGTATTTCGCAAGAGTCATAGGCACAAATGTATTTCCAAAAGAGCCTGTTCCTCCTGTGACCAAAATGGTCTTATTTGTAAACATTTATACGCCTCCTAGTAACAAACATATTTATAAAATAATCACTTAAATATCACTCAACAACAACACATCCCAGAACTTTTACTCCATAGTTCTTTGCAAGTTCAAGTTCTTTTGCAATGTCTTCGTATTTTGATGTCCTTAATTTTTCAACCATGATAATGCCGTCAGACTCAGCAAGCTTTGCAAGCGATGAAGGATCAGTGAGAACTGATTTTCCACACTCAACATTAAGCTCACTATAGTTCTGTTTAACAGCATCTACTACCTTATTTGTAATAGCAGCTACTGTAGCATCTCCAATTGTGCTTATTGCATAGAGCTTTTTAAGTTCAGTCTTGTGAGCACCAAGGCCAATACCTGCTGTAATCATACCAAGCTCGCCGTCCTCGCCGTCTTTCATGATTCCTAAAACGGAAGCCTTAAAGAGCTCTGATATATCCTCCTTTGTCTTAATTGTCTGAGATAATACATACTTAAGACAAATAAACAGAATAACAATAAATGCTCCGGCAAAAAGGCCAAGCACTGCATATTTTATGTCAAAGCTTCTTACAACAGTTTTCTCAGTTTCAACAACTTCAGTCTCTTCCGGCTGAACTTCAACTTCAGTTACTTCTGTTTCATCCACTGTATCACCATCAATAAGTTTTGTATACAAAGCCTTCTGATCGGCTGTGAGTGAATTGCCAACTGTCAGCATGACATTCTGGAGATTCTTTAATGCATCGACCTGAGTCTGCTGCTCTGAAAGTATACCTGTATTAACATTCACAGAAAAATACGTATTAAGATACTCAATATCATGTTCATAAAGGTCTGTAGCTGTAGGAATCTGAGCATCAAGTTCTTGCGTCAACACATCAAGTACTTTCTTGCACTCTTCTTCATTTCTAGCTGTAACAGTTATGTTTAAGATACTGTTAGCTTCAAGCCCCACACTATACAACTCTTTAACATAGTTTTCAGCAACGCCATCACCAAGGGCTTTAGCCACTTTAGCAATAACTTTCTCATCATTCAAAGCCTTATAATAAACGGCTATTATGTTATTTATGTCATTAACTTCTGAAATGTCAGGGTAAGAAACCTTATAATAGTTGCTTATTCGATACGATGCCACCATTGTAGGAACCTTATCTGCATCAAGTTGCATACGAATCGAACTATTGATATATTTTTCTTTATTGGCGTAGAGCTTATTGTAATAATTATACGCATTAACTGCCATCTCGACTTCTGTAACTTCTCTGTCAGATAATTTCTCCTTAAGTGAATTTATGCCAGAAGTCACTGCTGCTTGATCTACTACTGTCTCTCCAGTTTCAACTTCAACAACCTTGGCTGACTTCACATAACCAACCGCGCTTCCAATGACTAATCCAATAAGAGCAAAAGCAATTATAAGTTTCCATTTCTTTAGAATCTGACGGCAAAGGTCAAGTAAATCTATTTCCTGTTCGTCTCTATAATTCATAAAACCTCCAAACATAGCCGCATAATAAATGCATTATAATTCAAATTAACATTATACATCATACTGCTACATTTCAGCAATGATTCAGATGCGAAATATCCAAATACTTGGGAAGTCCGTTTTCGTAATCCTGTTCAATTTCACCTTGGATAAGAGGTTTTAAATACTCAATAAGATCAACAGTTATGTCATTTCCCTCATTAGTAATCCACTCAACAGGAACAGATCTTGCCTCATTGGCTATATCCTTAATCTGTGCATAACTATATTCAACGGTGTACGGAGAGTTGCTTATACGATTTAACACAACCATGCAACCTGTTTTACCTTCTTCTGACAAGCAAATAGCCTTCTCTCCCTGAGCAAAAGACTCATAAAGATCAGTTTTACTTGCCATATGAGCAGCGCATCTCTGAAGAACGTTGATTTCAACAGAGCGAACCTTAACATCGATATTTTCTTTTACTAAGAACTCAAGTGCCTTTCCAGCACCTGAAAGCTGCTGATGTCCAAAAGTATCAGCCATTGCTTTACTGGATGTAATGTAATTGCCATCCTTATCTCTTATGCCTTCAGAAACAGCAATGATAACATTATCGCGCTTTGACAGTTCATCTCGAACATCTGATAAAAACGGTTCCTTATCAAAAGCCACCTCCGGAAGATAAATCAGATGTGGTGCAGAAGAATAATTATTTCTCGCAAGAACTGCTGCCGCCGTGAGCCATCCCGCATCGCGTCCCATGATTTCAACAATTGTCACTGACTTAACTGCATAGATAAAGGTATCGTGAGCAATTTCCAAAATGGAACTTGCTATATATTTAGCCGCAGATCCAAAGCCCGGAGTATGATCAGTGTGGCATAGATCATTATCTATTGTTTTAGGCACACCTATTATCCTTACATCAGAGCCAACCTCTCTGGCATAATTTGATAGTTTAAGAACAGTATCCATACTGTCATTTCCACCAATATAGAAAAATGCTCCAATATTAAGTTTTTTAAACTGTGAAAAAATTAAAGAATATGAAGAATCATCATCCCTGTATTCAGGAAGCTTATATCTACAGCTCCCCAAATACATGGCTGGTGTATGAGTTAAGAGTTTTATAAAATTAGAATCTTTTTGAGCTTTAGCTGTTAAATCTAGATAATTTTCCGACAAGACACCTAAAATGCCATTTATTGCCCCATAACACCTGTCATAGTTCCCCGAATCAATAGTAGCTTTCAAAACTCCTGCAAGACTGGCATTGATTGCAGAAGTTGGTCCCCCCGACTGTGCAACAAGTACATTTTTGATGTTCATCAATAAGACTCTCCTTAATATTTTAAAATTTTGGCAGTCCTATTGTAACAGAAGATAAAAGGAATGACAAAAAAAGAAACCTTTTTCAATAAAATCAAGTTTCTTCAATTATGCAGAAATGATGCTTGTAATCCAGATTATTATTTTGAGCTTTATTGTCTTTTCAATCATTGACAACCGTTTATCATTATTTATTAACGCTTTAATATTAGCATCTAAGATTCATCAGCTCGTACTCATATATCCTTTTATTTGAAGTACGATCATATTCTTTTCCTAAATAATTCAAATATTGTCTACTCGGAAATAAAAGTTCAAATTCATTTCTGTCAGTAACACCATCGACACCCATGGCATACGCATTCTTTGGAACATAAATTTTTAAAATATTATCATATGAAGGGAACTCTTTGATGACAGTTTGTTTTAATAGAGAAGTACTTAAAAAAGCTTCTTCCATGTATATGTCATCATGCATGCTTTGAATGTTTAACATCTTATTTAAAGAATCATCAGATATTCCCCTATATACTACAATGTTGTATGGCACTCTTGGGGCTAATATCAGCAATTCATTTAATTTGTCTATTAATGCTTCTAATTGCCTAGCACATTCTTGATCATGATATTCACCAGTTCGTAAATACTCATTAATATCTGCATGAGTATATCCGAGATAAGCTTTTAAATATATATCAGATAATGGAATTCTATACTCATAACCATAAGATTTAATTTTTCTTTCTTTCAAAAGATATTCTTTACAATAGTCTCCATATACTTCTTCCTGAAACTTCTTTGCTTTATCCTCATCCAAAAACTCATGATAGCCAGTTTTACAAATCATACTTTTTTTATTTTTCCTTTTAAATATACAAAAGATATTCGACATTTATGCTCCATTACCCATTTATTAAAACTATAACAGCATGGCGTGAACTGCCAAAACTTAACGCCAGAAAACACTGTGTAAGATGTATCGTTATACAGTTAATTCTTGACATTCGCAGCAGTGCTTGAAACAGGAATCCACGTGCCTTTAGGTTCGTGGTCGTTCACAATTTGTATCCACATCATCACTTTTCCTTTCATACATTTCTTTTAAAAATATCATCCAACTAAAAAAGCTTACATCCTTTTGCATTTTCTATTACATATTTCGAACCATCGCCAAGCTAAAAGATACATAATAGAGGATTGTTGGTATGGATACATTTTGCTTTTTCCAAGTGTTATAACTGCTAACAATCAACAATACTAGAACCTTGGTATAATTTCACAGGAGCGCAGGTTATAAACTTTGGGAGATCATCACAATTATTGATCGCCCGTAGCCTCTCAACAGTTTGATTATCTAAATAATCCCCAGACAACGGGCATTCAACTACCATGTTGAATCACAATGACGGATCCAAGGGTGGGTCAGATTTAAGTATAAAAGTGGGTCAATTTTACTTGACAATCAACATATGGATTATGCATACTCGTACCTTTGCAAAGCCTCTCTTAGTTGGATTCTGTTAACGATTCTAATATTTCTTCCCCAATAAACCTTCCGTCCGTGTACCAATACCCAACGTGACAGATTTTCCTTCCATTCGATGCATCATAACAGATGATTTCCAACACATAGTCATTATCTCTATCCATGTCTTCAAAATCACTGTCCAAATACGACACTTCCAGCATATTCGAATAGATATTGTAAACTGCTTCAGAACCATCGGACTTAAAACTAGTTAAAGTATTCACATCTACTCCAAGATTCTGAAAAAGATTTGTTAAATCCCCGTCAAACATAGCCTCCTCAGTGCCTTTTATCCTCATTTCGTATTGAATATCCCTGTCATAAAGCAGCAATAAGAAGGTGTATATGTCTGCGTAGGAATTCTTTAATTCCTCAAATTTAACATTGTTGCGATATTCTAAATAATCATATTGCCAAGAATCATAATCATTATCCTCTCTCCTGTCAGGCAAATCATATGTTTCTTTCAAGTACTTCCCGAGATAATGGGTAGTTTTAACCGCACCCGAGGGATTCAGATGGTAAGTGCCATCACAGAGATCTGTTGCATTATCTATAATCGGATTGCCGCTTTCGTCCTGCATCATATTCAGGAACCGTATCCTGTAATCCTCGGCTATTTTGTAGGCATAATTTCGTTTTCTTTGGTTATCCTCCGTAGCTGCATAAGGAATCTGTACAAGCAGGCAGTCTATTCCTTTTTCTTGACATAAAACAATCATTTTCCTCAAATACTCAACGCCTATGCTTTCATATTCTGTGTATTCATTGTCAGGTAAAACAGCCGTACTATCTGCATAAATTGAACTCACTCTGCGTTCAGAACCGTAAGCTTTGTTGTATTTTACATGAACATCAGACATGGAAAGTTCATTCCATCTCGAATGATATAGCGCAAAATCGAACAGGTACTCCAACCTGCTTTGTCCCTTCGGCGTAAGATCATTAACAGCTCTCACTTTTGTCAAAGACATCGGCATAGCATCAATTGACATATGATAATAGGATAATTCTTCTTCATATACTTTAAAGTCTGCCGGCATATTAAATATATCAATTACTACCAGCTTAGGATTTGTGTAGTTCAATGCATTAACCAAATTCCAGTAATTTCCAGCCATTTGTTCCGCATGCCCGGCATAATTATAGGATGCTATCCCATATTCATTCCAAAGCTCCATTGGAAATACGCCAGTGACCATAACACTACTTCCCAAAAACAACACATCTATATCCTGTTCAATCTGATAAAACTTCTCTCTCTTTGCAATACTGTCCTTTTTTTCAAATAGTAAAGACACTCGCGAAAGCAGGATGCTAAATATTAAAACAAAGGAAAAAAACCTTATCCAATCCCCATATCTCTTAATCATCAAAAGCAATGCACCTCTAAAACTGGAAGTATATAAACCCGGCTGCATCATATGCTCCGCCCCAGACACCAAATATTAAAATAAAGAAAATTGCAATCAAGCAGAAAGCCCATCTGCACCATATATTTTGTAAAAGAATGATATCTCTTATCATAACCCCCCGCATTTTGAAACAGTCTGCGATCATCAAAACAGATAGTGATATCATCAAAACATTAAAATTAGCAGCATCCAATCCGGCGTTAAAAATTGTACCATTGTTTATGATAAAGTAATCAAGATTTCTAAACATGCTTTTTATTATAAACACAGCATCATGAATGGAATCAGCTCTGAAAAAAATCCAGGCAAAATCTGCCAAAAAAAATGTTAAAATTCCCCTGTAAATCCTAAACCCAATCGTTTTTTCATTGATGCATAGTAACTTGTGAACCCTATTGCTAATCTTGTCTGTAAGAACCTCAACCATCTGATAGAGTCCATGAATGCCCCCCACAGTACAAAAGTCCAATTTGCTCCGTGCCATAATCCGGAAGCCAGAAAAACGACAAAAATATTTATTAAAGTGCGCTGAAGACCTTTTCTACTTCCTCCAAGCGGAATATAGAGATAATCTCTGAACCATGTTGATAAAGAAATATGCCATCTGCGCCAGAATTCGCGGATGCTCTTAGAGAAATACGGGCAATTAAAATTATCCATAAGATGGAATCCCATAACCTCCGCTGCCCCAGCTGCTATTGTAGAATACCCGGCAAAATCACAATAAATCTGAAAAGCAAACAATATGGCAGCCAACATGATAATCAAACCGCTATATGAACCGTAATCTCCGAAAACAGTATCCACAAACAATGCTATCCTGTCAGCAATAACAAGTTTTAGAAAATATCCCCACAACATCAGGAGCAAACCTCGAAGCATCCGGGTATAATCAAATTTGTGTTCTTCTTCAATCTGGCTAAGAAGTGTCTTTGACCTTTCTATTGGTCCTGCCACAAGTTGTGGAAAAAAAGCTACAAATAAGGCATATTTGAGGAAATTATGCTGTGCATTAATTTCCCCTCGGTATACATCAATCGTATAACCCAATGCTTGAAAAATAAAAAATGAAATCCCCACAGGGAGAATAATTTCAGGTACACGGATATGTAAGCCGCCTTTTGATAGAAAAGCCTCATTAAGCATGTTGACAAGCCACGAGAAATACTTGAAATAACACAGTATTACAAGATTTCCCAAAACAGTCAGAATAAGATACAGCTTTTTCTTTGATGATCCACCTTGTCCAACTTCATACTCGCTACCGTACATACTTGATTGATGATTTACTCTATCTATAAGTATCCCAAACCCATACGAATTCATTGTTACCGCCAGCAGTAATAATACATACCCGGCGTTCCAGTTCATGTAAAAAATATAACTGGATAACAAAAGCCATATATGTCTATACTTATGTGGTAAAATAAAGTATATTATACATACTGTCGGGAAAAACCCGAAAAATTCAACTGAATTAAACAACATAATCTTTCATTCCGTTTAAACTTCTATACGCACTTATGACGTCCCCTTTATCAGATTTGCAACCCATATGAGACCATTAGTAATATCTGTGACCCCCATCTCAGACATGAATCCGACATATGCCAGATATAAACATATATATACCGGCCAGGATGAGCCAAACTTTTCTACTGCCTTTCCATAAGTATTAGAAACTGCTAAAAGTACATTCTTATCTTTTTTTCTGAGGAGTACAAACAGACTGAAAAATGCAGCAGTCATAGAAAGAACAATATATCTTCCCTGATCAAGTACATTTGCACTAAATGAATAGACTTCCGCCAATGGGCATAGCGCCAGTAAAATCACAATTATTCTTTGAATATTTCCGGTCATAAGTCTGAATGTATCTTTCCATATCAGATATAAAACAAGAATCACCGGAAGATAAGTCAGTATGGTCGTTCCCCATGTAAAAATAATCTTCAGTTCTACAAAATTTGCATGATAAATATCCGAAAATTCACCTTGCGTAATATAGTTCTCTCCATATACAAGAAGTGAACTCAATTCGGTATCTGTCTTTGTCCGAATATCATCCCATACGTAGTCAAAATCATATTTCATATGACTGAAATACTGTGTATATACTGCAAAAAATCCATTGGACAATAATGTAACAAGCAATGGCAAACGGAAATTATCTTTTCCTTCACAAATCCACTCATAAGCGAGCAACATTATAAGCACCGGAAGCTCTGTAAAAACGAATAACGGATGACATAATACAGCCAATGAACTCAGTACCGGTACCGCCCAAAGCAATTTTTCATGTATGATACAGAAGCAGCCGGAGATGAACAAAATTGTTATAACTGCATCTGCCCTGCCAAAAGAAGCAAACTGAGTGTAATATGTACAGAATATCGGGCTTCCAACAAAAAGGAGCAAAAGCGCTTGTACTGCTTTTTTGTATTTCTTATCCGCCTCATTGTCAAATTCTTCCTGCGTCCTTTGAATCCAGAGCATTTCCGCAAAAATAAGAATTCCTAAAATCCACAAAAGAACGCATCGCAATTCCTCAGTTGAAAGAAAGAAGTTCCCCTTTATCACTTCACAGATGACACCAATAACCGTTCCGGAAAGTGCCTTGCCAATGAATCCATATTTATAACTTAAGAACCAAAGCACACCTGCCCAGGCGGATATTCTCGTGGTGAGCGTTGAATTTCTAAGGATGCTTACTAATAATAAAATTATCCCAAGAGAAAACGCCGGATTCTTAAGGAAATTTCTAAACAGCCATATAACAATTCCATATAGTATGAGTACTATGACAAAGATTGCAGTTACAAGTTTCAATAGATCAGCAAAGGAACTATGATCATATATTAAGTAAAGGTGAGTTTTTTCCATCTCCTGACCATTAATAAGAATATTGGGAACATATGGTTTCAAACCGGAAAGATTTGAAGCAATGTACACAACAACGCTCGTCTCTTCTGAAATATTATTTCCTCTCACAGTTACTGTTGCTTGCCCATTCTCCAAGGATCCGATGCCAAGATGAACCCATGATTCTTCTCTATTAGTCACTTCGCATGGATAAACAGTCTTACTGATCTCTTTTTCTCCCTGTAATACCGAGAAAATCAGTTCTGTATTCTCATCCTGACAATTATTTACCTTGTATCTTACTGAAACTTCACCTGTATTCTCCAGATTGATGGCTTGTTCGATTACGGCTCCCTCTGTAATATTATATTCACTTGATTCGCCATTTATCACGGTTTCGTTATCTAAACTGATCAGCAAAAAAGAAAGCATAAACGAAAATACTATTACTATTCCTATAGTCCGAAATATATTGTTCCTGAATTGTTCTGCAATAACAGGATATATTGAGCGGACAATAAATAAGAGTATAAGCGTAATCAAAATGACAATGCTCAAAAATCGTATCAAACTGAAATTGCTGCATATTTCACTGCAAGTCTCTCTGAAAGCTTCCAGTACTTTCTCACGAGTGGAGACCATTTTTTTCTCCAGTCCTCATGTCCCCCGGATGTCAATAGGGAAAAGCAAATTTCTTCAAAAAAATTTTTAGAAAACAGTCAGGCTCACCCCAGAAATGCCGTATTTAAGCCATTTCTCGCCAACATGAGATTTTTCAGAAATTTCCCCTCATACCGATTTTCCACTCCCATTTTTTTCCGATCCGGATCCCGGCTCCACGATTCCCCTATAAGTTGTCCCAATTATTCCTCATGCCATAAGCCCATTTTTATGAGGCTGAACAGGGACAAACCAGCTCCAAGAGTGCAAAAAACACCATTTCGGGGTACCTTTAGCGCATACAGGCTGAACGCTTTCATCCTTGCACCCTTGAATCTTCTCCAAAAGAAAAAAGCCCGGAACTATGAATAGCTCCAGGCATCTCCTAAAACGGAAAAAGGCGCAAGGTTTTCACCCTACGCCTTTTTCCTAAAACTGAACCATCTAATGATTCAATCCAACCGCTGATATCTTAACACAACCGAGCAGGTACGTCTATATTTTTTTCATGCTCTGTCAGGTTTCTGGAGGCTGACTGTTTCCTGATCAACAAAATCAGCATCAGAGATTGCTTCTGCGTTATTTAAGTCGAACTCTGCCAGCCTGTTCACCCTGAATAATGTTCCTGACACCCGATAAGACCTGTCTTCATCCCACTTAGCAAGTCTGTACACCATTTTAAGGAAGTTAATGCTTGAGATTTCAAAAGTCTCCGATGGTTTTAGGTCCGGAACTGCGAAAAAATCACGGTCTATAGCTTCACAGCACTGCACAGCGACCCGGACTTTCTTTTTATTCAGAAGGAACCTTATATTCTGCGGCATCCCTAAAGCCCTTAACGTACTACGGTGGATCAGAACCCTGCGCCTCTTTAACGAAAAAGAAAGCCTACTTACTTCATCACTCATCTCCGCCTCCTTTACCGGCGGCTGCGCCGGTAAGCTCCAATGATGCGGCTTCGTCTGTACCTGCAAAAGTCGCTTTGTGAGTTATCCCTTGGTCTGCCTCCCGGTCAGGTTCATGAGCCCCATATGTCTGTATTACATTTCCGGCATCGCCATCATGTCCACGGGCGGCATAGGACAGACTCTCTTCTGAAAAGGAATTGGTTATTTCATTCCCTTTCTTTGCTTTATCGGAACCCCTCTTTGCAGTGGCATCCATTTTTTCATATCCGTTTAAGGAACCAAGCACGATTTTCCTGCTGTACTGATCCACCGGGAGACCAAAGGTATTTTCTGCATCAGCAGGTGAGAAGGGTATCATGGATTCCCTTCTTTCTCTCCTGTCCTGTTCGGCTATCTCCTCCGCTGTCATGGTCTTCTCACGTTCAGCTTTTTCCTCTGCTGTACGTTTGTGGCGTTCCTTAAACTTCTCATATCTTTCGAGTTCAAACACATAAAGCGTGACTCCCTCATGCTGTATTTTATGACCAAGCACCTTGTACCTGCATCCATCGCTCCATTCCATGAGCTTATAGATTATCTTTGAAAATTCTCCCTTAATGTTCCGGCTCTTCCGTCTGTCTCCCTTTGCAACACACCATCTGATAGACTCCAGGTCATTTTCTTCACATTTCCGTATTACAATCCTCTTATCATCTTCATTTATCATCACATGGATATAGACCGCATCCTCCAGCCCGTCTATGCAGGCCGCATTAAATGCGATGCTGTCTTTTCTGATCGTGATCGCCGGCTCACGCAAATGGGCAAACATCTCCCTTCTGACGATCTGGTAGCCGTCATATGTGAAATCCTTCTCAATTTCTGCCGCTCTTTCGTCATAAGAGTCGATATAGCCCTGCATCACTCTACCTCTCAGTTTATTTCTATATTGGAATCCGCGCCTTCAGCCCGGGCTTTCAGCTTCTCCCAGAGCTCCAAGGCGCCGTTCCTTACCTGCTCCATGGTTGTTTCCGATATATTTCCGCCCATGCGGTAAAAAGCAGCCGGAGACATGATCCTCCAGTCACCCTTGTATCGTTCTGCTTTCAGGCTGACAGCATTCCATGAGGATTCCTGCCCTACCTGGTAGCCCCATGTATCCGGCAAAACCTCCCTTTTCATCAGCCTTATCTTTATATCTCCACTGCTGTCATCCCTGCCATCAGGTGCATCTTCAGAAGCGGACTCGGAGGTTTGTTCTTCCTTCTCCTCAAATATGCTGACAACCGGATCCGACAGGTCAAAAACAAGCAAACGGTCACCGTCCTGTTCAAGATACTGCCCGAAAAGTTTATATCCGCAGTCAGCTCTCCATGACATGATATGGTACAGCGGATCCATGAATCCCGAGCAGCTTTTGGGCTGCACGATCCATCTGCTGTCTTTCAGTCTCCCCCAGCGCACCGCATTTGGATTGTCCCTTTCACAAGGGCGGACGGCGATACAGTGTTCCACGGGATTAAAAAGAAGCTCCACATACTCAACATCCACGAACTTTTTCAGGCAGTAGGTGCTGAAACGCACCTGTCCCTTTGCAATGCTCATGGTCGGTTTCTGCGACGACGAAAAAAAACAGCTTCTTACGATTTTGTAACCGTCCAATGAAAATTCTCCCGTCCCCGATAATTCCGCTTCGTTTTCTTTCGGATCACCCACGCTGCTGCTCGCATCCACATAGTCATCCACGGTAAATCCCCGCCACAGCAGATTTACAGGTACAAATCCTGTAAGGACTCCCTCTTCTATGACCTCCAAAGCCGGCATCGGTATGGACTTCTTCATGTTCTTCTCAGCCGCCATCTTGCTCTGGGCGGCGTCAAAGATCTCATGGCTGACAATCGCCTCATGGTGGTCAACCTTCAGCACCTGCGGCATGTCCTGGTTATTTTTCCTCTTCTTGTGTTCCCAGAAATCATAAGTGAAAGTCTTCCAGCTGAGGACATTCCCGCAATGCCGCTCGTTCTGCATGACCGCCCGGACTGTGCTGTCGTACCACTTCGTATTCCCAAGTTTTGTCTTCCTCTTAAGCTGGGTCAGAATTTCCGCTATTTCCGGAATCGGAAACCCTGACAGGTACAGGTAATACATAAGCCGGACTGTCTGGGATTCTTCCTCATTGATGACAAGCTTCCCGTCCTCGTCGTGGTCATATCCAAGCAGCACCGGCGTGAGGAACCGCCCCTTTTCAAAACGTTTTTCCAGCGACCATATCATCGCATTGCTCTTGGTCTTCGACTCTTCCTGTGCGGCTGCGGCCATGACAGTAAGGATCATCTCGGATGCGGAGTCGAGGGTGTTTATCCCCTCTGTTTCAAATTTGACAGCCACCGGAGGGTTAAGCGCCGCAAGGTGCCGTACCGTTGAGAGGCAGTCCACGACATTCCTTGCAAACCTGGATACGGATTTTGTCACTATGACGTCTATTTTCCCGGCTTCACAGTCCGCTATCAGCCTGTTGAAGTTGTCCCTGTGCTTCATGGATGTTGCGCTTATGCCCTCGTCAGCATAGATGCCGGCAAAAACCCACTCCGGATTTTTGTTGATCTCCTCTTCATAATGTTCCTTCTGCAGCTCATAGGAAGTGGTCTGGGCTGGATCCTCCGTACTGACGCGGCAGTATGCCGCAGTACGCTTTTTGGGTGAATCCTCCGTGGCAGGAAGGCTCTTTTTGGCAGGAATATAGATCAGATCCTCAGACGAAAGGCTTCTGATGTCCTCCTTGATCTTATCCCTCTGCTCCTTTCGTGTTCCCTTTTTCTCTGCCGCTTCCATCCAGCCGTCCTCCTGTTCTACCTGTCTGTCTCTTCTTCCGCTTCATCCGGAAGGCGCCAGTGCCACCTGCCGCCCTTCCGGTAAGACTTGATGTTCATCTCTTTGCCCGCATTCCTCGCTGTCTTTTCACTTATGCCGATCAGCCTGACTTTTGACAGGACTTCCTTTGTCGGAACCCCGCCCAATGACAGGATCGTGCGAAGGCACTCTTTTACCATATCCTGCTTTCTCCTGCCCGTCACAACGGGCTGCTCCATTCCGCTAAAAGAAGGGCAGCATGGTCCTATCCAATGGAAAATGCCATTCTCATCCAGATAAAACGCCACAGCGTCCCCTTCGGGAGCCAGGTTCGACTTGATCTGGCACATGTACCGTATTCCCGGAACCTTGTCATTCCTCATGACCATAAGGACGCTCCTCGCTATTGCGGGTATGTCGATGCTCCCAAGCCCGCGGTAAAGGCTCTTGCCGTTTCTTGTCTTGTTCATATGTCCGATCAGTATGACCGCACAGGCATATTTTCGGGCAATGGTCGCAAGCCTTCTCATAAGCCCCCGCATGTAGGATGCGCTCTGCATATCGCCATCCGGAGGAATGAACGCCTGTATGGGATCAATGATGACAAGCCTTGCGCCGCTTAGCCTGATGGAATCTTCGATCTCCTCATCCTCAAAAGTAAGGTTTCCGTTCTCTTCATTAATAAAAAACACCCTGTCAAGGTCAGCACCGGCAGACTTCAGCCTTGTAAGCACCGTGTCCTCCGGATCGTCCTCTGCGCACTGGTAAATAACGTTTTCCGGAAAACGCCGTCCGCTCCCCTCCGGGAACGGCTCCCCTGTTGTAAGCATTGATGCAATCTGAATGGCAAGGGTGGATTTCCCTTCCCCCGGATCCCCCTGCAGGATTGTCAGCTTTCCATAAGGTATATACGGCTCCCACAGCCAGTCAACCTCTTTTGCTTTCACAGTCGAATATGACGTATATGGCTTCTCACTTATCCTTGTTTTCGGTTCCATCGTTCTTCTCCCTCATGACATTGACAAGCGCCGTTACCGCCATGATCTCCCTTTGCGATAATCCCGTAACATCAATAAACCTGTCATCGCTGCCGCTTCCTCCGCCAATCCCCAGGATATAATCCGTTGATACGCCGTATATCCCGGCGAGTCTGGTTATTATGTCTGGAGGCGGCATCCTGACACCTGTCTCATACTGGCTGAGGGCGTGCCTTTCAACACCAAGCATGGATGCAACATCCTCCTGCCGGTATTCCATCAGATGGCGGAGCTTCTGCAGGCGGCTTCCTATAGACTCCTCCATCCTCTTCCCTCGATTCTTTCCTCGTTTAGCATCTTATGTTTAAAAACCTCCTCTGACAATGGGATGTCACAGATATGTTCCATGGATGTCACAAATTGTGACTTTTCTGATTTGGTGGCCAAGATTCCCCCTGCTGTTATGATCATTGCCATCTTGGATTTTAGCCGAAAACAGCCTTCAAAGCCGCATTCTTACTGGGTTTTCCAAGATGGCAAAGATAAGAATGTTTTGCCATCTTAGGCGGTCTTTTTGCCATCTTAGGAGCTTCTTTTGCCATCTTATCCGCCCAGATTGTCCCTGATATTACATGTTAGCATTATATGGTGGGATTTTCCACCATATTTGAAACAGCGGCAATCCAATATAATTTAAGGCAGATTTTCAGACATGGAGGTGACATGTAGTGATCGATTACACCCCTCTGTGGGAAACGATGAAGCGAAAGGAGATTTCGCAGTACGATCTGATCAA
The DNA here is from genome assembly GCA_017940955.1 of Oribacterium sp. The sequence continues at coordinate 7,406 of JAGAXP010000309.1, read as the reverse complement.
CATGGGGATTGACAAGCACACCATGGACAGCCTCCGCAACAACCGCAGCATAACAATGAATACTTTGGAAAAGCTCTGTGTATTGTTGGAATGTGGTCCGGACGGCATCGTCAGTTTCCCGCAGACAAAAGACTAACGCCCCTTTCAGCATCATTTGACTGAAAGAGGCGTCTTTAATTGTTTTCATATTCATATTAGGTATCAGGCTTTATTCTTTTGGTGCTTCAGCACGAACCCGTCCTTTATCGGGTCATACCCGCATTTTTCGGCGGCTTCCGCCACCATATCCTCAAAGCGGAACACAATCTCCACGTGCTTATCTTCATGTATATAGACATTTTCGATGAACACCGCCGCCATTTCCGCTGTGAGCTGCGTTTCTCCAAGGAGCTTCTCTGATTCGGAAAGCAGTGCCTTTAATTCCGCCGGCCTGTCCTGCTTCAATCCTTTTTCTTCTGTCTTCAGATTAGCAGCTCCATCCTCAAGCGCTTTCTGAAGCTCCTCGATCCTGCCGTCCGTCTCAAGCTTTCTGATCTTGTACTCCTCCACGGTCATTTTTCCATCCACATATTCCTCATAAAAGCGGACCTTATCCGTTTTTAGCCGTTTGATGTCCGCCTCAGTCCTGCTCCGGTCAAGCTCCAGTTCTTTCTCAAGGGTCTTTATGTTCTGCTCTCGCTCTGTGAACTGCCCCTTTATCTTCATAAGTAGATCAAGCTGTTTTCTTATCGCCAGGTAAACAACGGATTCGATATCCCCAAGGAAATACATATCCCCGCAGCAGCCGGAATGTTTGGGCTGCTCCAGCCCGGCACGGCAATAGCATTTATAATTCGGCTCACTAGATGTGAACTGAAGAGCCCGCCTGCAATGGCCGCACCTGAGCTTCTTTCTTAGCACTATTTTCCTCGGATGTGCCAGATTCCTTCCCCTGATCTCACGGATGACCTCATGGGCTTTCTCCCATTCCTCTTTTGTCACGATTGCCTCATGGCATCCCTCTACCACAATCCATTGGTTTCTGGGGAGCCTTCTCTGCACATAGGAGCCGGAGACGATGATCTCCGATTTATGCCTGACCATGGCACCGGTATATTCGTAAAAATTCAGGATCCTCCATACCTTCCCGCAGTCCCATATCCTATCCGGTGTCAGCACCCTCTGGTTCATCTTCCCCCTGATCTTTTTAATTTTTGCGTAGGTTGACGGGATTGGGAGCTCCTCATCGTTCAGCTGCTCCGCTATAAGGCCCGTGCTGAAGCCCAGAAGAGCCAGGTCAAAGACCCTACGCACGATCTTCGCCGCTTCAGGGTCTATCTTATACCTGTTCGGTCTCTCCGGATCAAACACATATCCGAACAGGGCATACCCTCCCGTGGCATATCCTCTTTTCCATTTCACCCTGTTTGCAGACTTCAGTTTCTTCCCCACGTCCCGGCTATAGAGGGTATTGACAAGATTTGATACCGCCACATCGAGTCCCATCGTAGTCCCTTTATAATTTATGCTGTCATACACGTTGTTTATGGCAATGAAACGGACTCCAAGGACAGGGAATATCTGCTCAAGGTACTCTCCCACGGTCACATAGTCGCGTCCGAAGCGTGACAGGTCTTTCACGATTATGGTGTCAATATCCCCACATCGCACTGCAGTCATCATCTTCTGGAAGCCGGGACGGTCAAAATTAAGCCCTGTGTATCCATCGTCCGTATATTCCTCATATGGCTGGTCCTTAAGATCATCCCTTGACTCCATATAATCAAGTATCAAAAGACCCTGGTTTTCTATGCTGTTGCTCTCGTCTTTTCCATCCTTTCCAAGATCCCCATCCGCCATGGAGAGCCTTCTATACACTGCTATCATCTTTACCGCCTTCTTTCTCAAATGGACTTTTGAACCGAAACGTTACATGGATATGCTTATCTGGAAAAACATCCACCCTCTCAACAAGCTCCCTGACGATATCCTCGTCAAAAGCCCTGCAGCTTACATATTTCTTCAAAGCTTCCGCTGAGTTCAGATATTGTTTTGCAGCTTCCTCAATTTCCGAAAGCTTATCCTCAAGCGCTTTCAGCTCTTTTTCGCCGTCCTCATGCTGTCTTTTGTAATTATCCTGGAGCAGCCTGAATTCATCCCTGTCGATCACGCCGTTTGAAAGGTTCTCATATAACGTGCTCCGTTTATCGGATATTCCGTTCTGATGAGCCGTTACCTTTTGTATCTCTGCCTTCACCTTATTTACCGGGTTATCCCTTCCCCTCATGGCTTCTGTTTTATTCCAAAGTTCCGCCGCATCGCAGCACTCTTTCGCTGTCCTGCTGATTCTTTCCATGATAAGCATCTTGAGAAGGTTCTCTGAAATGGAATGGCCGGAACAGTTATTTGACCGTCCCTGTCCCCTCTGTCTGCATACATATACCACTGTTTTCACGCTGCTCACTGCTCCATGCGGAAGGCGGTCTATGATCATGCGTTTTCCGCACTTCCCACAGAATAAAAGTCCTTTCATCTGGTCAGGGTATTTTTCATTGATCTTTGCAGTTGCTTCCAAACTGGCGGCACGCTTTTCTGCTTTCTCCCTCATGCTTTCCTGGACTGCCTCAAAATCATCCCTTGCGATGATGGCCTCATGGGTGTTTTCCGTTATGATCCACTCTGTTGGGGCAGTCAGCACCTTTTCCTGCCCTGCAAATATCTTCGTGGATGTTTTGTTCGATACAGTGTTGCCAATGTAGTATTCACTTTTAAGGATTGAGCTTATGCTTGCGGTTTCCCATTTGCTACCGGGCTCCTTCTTCAATATCCCAAGCTCCTTCTGCCTCTGCCTTGGAGTCGGTGCACCCATCAGGGTCAGGTTCTCGGCTATCCTGCAAGTCGATAATCCCAGCAGCTTCCATTGAAAGATCAGCTGGACATTTACAGCCGTCACAGGGTCTATCTCCAGTTTTCCGGTCTCCTGGTTCTTGATATATCCATAGATACATCCATTCCCTAAAAGTTCCCCCTCTTTTTTCTTCCGCTGGGACGTTGCCCATATTTTCTTCGACAGGTCTTTGGAATACATCGTGTTCACAAGGTTTTTCACAGGCACGAGGAGGCTGTTCATATCCTCCGGCCGGAAGGAATCAAAATCATCCGTCACCGCAAGAAGCCTCGCCCCAAGAAATGGCAGGATTGTTTCAATATAATAATCCGCCTCAAGATAATTGCGCCCGAATCTGGAAAGGTCTTTCACTACGATGCACTGTATTTTCCCTTTCCGCAGGTCTTCCATCATGCGGTTAAAAGCAGGGCGGTTAAAATTCGTGCCGCTGTACCCGTTATCGTAATAGGTATCTTCGTATACGATATCTTTCCTTCCGTCTATAAAATCCCGTATGAGCCGTATCTGCGTGTCAAGGGAATCCATCGTGATGTCATCCTCAACGGAAAGCCTCGCATACACGGCTGCTTTCATTGCGTCCGGCGATTTAGTTCCTGCCGATATTGTTCCAGAATCATCCGAAGGCTGACTATATGCCGCTCCTCCTTCCAGCACTTCTGTTACATTGCCGGTCTGGGTGGGCTCGGACTGCATGTTCTTTCTGCTTTTCCTTGCCATCCTTAAATCCCTCCTTCCAGGAATCTCTTCCAATCCGATTTTGCAAACTGCACCTCCATGGAAAAATCATTGCCTGAAGGGTTATACGGACTGTTCATTACAAGCTCGATCCTGTCTATTGTTTTCTCTATGAAAACGTGGTCTGCCTCATCGGGTACCTTAATGTCACAGAAAAGCATCAGCCACTGGTTGCCCGCGCTGTATGCGGTTTTCACTTTCTGCACTTTTTCTGATGTCTCATCATAAAAGCTGCTGCTGTCCTTCATGCGCTTTTGAAACAGCTTAAGCCTTTCCTCATATTCGTCTCTGGAAATCTTCCCTGACTGGTAGCTGTCATAAAGCGGTACCCTGTCGATCATGCTGACCTTTAGCTCCGCTACCGCACGGCTGAACCTTGCGGAAATCCTGTCCAGCTCCTCGTCCCTTTTCTTCTCGTATGCCCCGGACTGCATCACTGCCATAAGCTTAACCGCAAGCTTCTTTTCCTCAAGGAGTTTTTCCTTATACCTTCCATAGACCTCTTCTTCAGGGATTGTCCATTTGTCAAGATCACCTTTGCCCCAGCACCCCGGCGAGCAGCGGTAACCGGTCCTGCTTTTTCCGCTTTTTGAAAAAACAAGCGACTTCCCGCATTTTGCGCAGAACAGTTTTCCGTGGTACGGTCTTATGAAGTTCGCATTCTTTTTTATGATCTTTCCGTCATCACCCCTGGGTGCATATACATATTTTGCCATCTTGATGGTCTTGAAAACATCAAGCGTGATGTACGGCTCATGGCAGCCCTCTGCGACAACCTCCTGCTTCTTGTTCACGACAGCTCCTGTATATATCGGGCTTCTTATGATCCGCCGCACTTTGTCATCGTCCCAGTATTCTGTCTCCTCCGGTATCTCTTTCCCGAACATTTTCAGCCTGTGGATCTTCGGACAGTCAACCCGCTCGAAGTTTAGCCATCCGGCTATGGTATGGAAAGAGTCTCCCTCAAGATGCCTCCTGAACATCTCGTCAATGATCTTTGAGACGCTCTCATCCTTTTCAATGTTGCTCCCGTCAGGAGACCTCCTGTATCCGTAAGGAATGGAGTTGCTTATCAGGTATGCGTCCCCTTTTTGGGAAAGCCAGTTGCGGAAGATATCACCATGCTCCTCATTTCTTTTGGCATCGAAATACTGGAACACTTCCTTGCTTTCAACCTTTGAGGAATCGAAATGGTCATCCGTCACGACCAGGTGAATCCCTGCCGCATACATGGTATCCAAAATATGGTGCCTTGCCGCCTGGAGGCAGTTTCCAAGATATGTCAGGTTCTTTACGATAATGCAGTCGTACTTCCTCTCCATGCCGTCATGTATCATTTCCATGAACCCTGCATCTGCCTCCACATCCTTTTTCCTGTCCGTATATTTTTTCTCAAGGGCAGCACCGCCATTGTCCTTTAGCCACAGGGAGATCGCTTCATTCTGCTCCGGGATTGTATTGTCTACATTCTTTCTGCTCCATGAAACTGCTTTTGTATAGCTTACATATCTCATGACACCACAACCTCCTTCCCTTCAGATTTTTCAATGCCGGCTGCATCGCATATTCTTTTAAGGTCGTCAGAGAACCTGTAGCGGATTTTGATGTGCGCCTTGTCATAAACGGTTATGCTCTCGACCAGCTCGACAAGCAGCCTCCTTGTCAGGGTTTTAATCCCCTTATATTTTTTCAGTTCCGCCACCCAGTCCATATCATCAAGGCTGACTTCTGAAAGCTCTTCCGCATGTTTCGTTATGGATCTCTGCGCATCCTTCGCGCTTTCTATATGGGACTCAAAGTTTTTACTGAATTCCTCGTACTCTTCCTTTGTCACCACATTATCTGCCATATCCCGGTATAGCTGTGACCTGAGTTCCGTGTATTTGTCAATCTCTGCCTGAAGCATTTCAAGCTGATCCTTAAGCCTTGCATTCATAATCCTGTCCCTCGGCTCCTGCCCTGCCTCTGACAATCTTTCTTCCAGTCCCTCAACCTGTCCGATCTTTTCATTGATGGATGCAAGCACCGCCTGGCTGAGTTTTTCTTCACTGATCAGATGGGCGGAGCAGCCTTTTCCCCTGTGGTAAGTTCCACAGTTAAGATAGTAGTACCGCTTTCCCCTGCTGGTAGTCCCGCGGCGGACCATGTTCTGCCCGCAGTCACTGCACCTGACAATTCCGGAAAAAAGACTGACCTGTTCTTTTCCGGGAGCTGCACAGGTATCCATTTTTAAGACTTCCTGAACGACATCAAATGTGTGCCTTGGGATGATCGCCTCATGGACGTTCTCTGCTTTGATCCATTCCTCCTCCGGACGGTCTTTTATCTTTTTCACCTTATAGTTGATCCTGGATCTTTTCCCCTGGATGAGGCTCCCCACATATACCTCGTTCTGCAGGATCCTGAAAACCTGTATCGCCTGCCACTTCGGACTGCCGGTACTTTTGAATCCGCTGTGATAATCAATGCCGCATAATCTTTTATAGCTGCTGGGGCATGGTACGCCGTTTTCATTCAGCTTTTCCGCAATCCGCTGTGCGCTGCAGCCCTCCAGCTTCCAGCTGAAAATATCCTTTACGACTCCGGCGGCATAATCATCCACCTCAAGTTTTCCCTTGTTCTTTTCGGATTTCCTGTATCCGAACGGCGCATAATTTCCCACAAAGGACCCGTTCTTCCTTTTCACGTCAAGCTGGCTTCTTACTTTTATGGAAATGTCCCTGCAATAAGAATCGTTCAAAAGGTTCTTGAAGGGTATGATCATGGAATCGGACTCGCTGTTTTCCGACATGCTATCATAGTGGTCGTTGATCGCAACGAACCTGATGCCGATTGTAGGGAAAATCCTTTCAAGGAATTTGCCGACTCCGATATGGTCCCTTCCGAACCTTGAAAGGTCTTTTACGATAACACCGTTTATCTTTCCCTCTTCGATGTCCGAGATCATCTTCTTGAAGCCCGGACGGTCAAAGTTGGTTCCCGTGTAACCGTCATCGACATATTCCTGTACGATATGGATATCCGGATGATTCTCCGTATAAGATTTGACCAGCACGCGCTGGTTTGAGATGCTGTTGCTCTCCGCCTTGTCACCGTCCTCGATGGACAGTCGAAGGTAGGACGCAAACTTTTCTGATGTTCTGATTCTTCCTTTTAACATAAAGACGCTGACCTCCTCTTGCTGATTTGACAGCCAGAGAAAAGCCAGCGCCTTCTTTGAAAACTTCTGTTTTCTACCCAAGGGAATTGTAGCAGTTGCCGGTCTCAATTTCAATAGGTCTGTCAAAATTTTATAGTGGGATTTTTCACCATATCTTATAAAACGCCCATTGCTGATTTAAGGCACTGCCATAAAGAAATGTCCTCCGGATTGAATTCCTCAGCCACATGAATGACATCGGGTGATACTCCCGGTCTGTAAGTAACCATTTCCATGTATTCCTTCTCTTCAATGGCAGAGATCCGTTCTGCATTTTCTTTCGATACCAGATATATCTTTTCCTCTGTGTTTTTTCTTCCGCTCATTTTTATATTCCTCCACTAATCTTGCTTTCCACCATTCCATGGTCAAGCCATGGTTTCCATTTTTATGAATGGCTTGACTTTCGGATCATTTAAAGCTGGATATGTGAAGCCACAGATGAAGGTAGAGCAAGTTTCGCCTTGTCCGACAATAACCCCTTTCGGGGCATTGTCTCCAAGGCAACTTGTTAGGGTACTGCGTAACCCTAAGACCTCGCTGGAGTGGATGCTTCGCACCCTTACTCCGGTTCCATCTGCGATG
>JAGAXP010000032.1 GCA_017940955.1 Oribacterium sp. | reverse complement strand
GGTGCTGTCTGTGCAAGGGAATTAACTGATGCTGGAAAGAAAGTGTTGGTGATTGATAAACGGACGCACATAGCCGGCAACGTTTATACAAAAAAAGTAGAGGGTATAAGCGTCCATGTATATGGAGCACATATATTCCATGATGTTGGGGTAGAAAGCCTAAGATCATATAGGTTCACTCCCCTGTGTACCTTGAAAATTTCATATAAAGTAGTGATTTGTTATCGAATGGGCCTATATACTTAAAACATGGATATCCTCCCTCTGTTTTACACAAATATCGGATTTTGAGCGCATTTAATCGAGCCCTTTCGGAAATTGAAGAGCTTTCTGAAATTTAGTGCTGCTATTTTTGACCCAAAGAAAAATTTCCCTCGTTGTTTCCCTCTTGGGAGTTTATCAATGTGGAAATTCTTCCGCAGGTTCGATGGTACTGTTTCCACTCCATTCCGCAATCGGCAGAAGGCGCTGAAATTACCCCCTTTCATTTCCCGCTGACACCTGGCACGGTTCCGTCCTTTCCTGGATATATTGAGACTTGCCGTCTGCTTATGGAAATGTGGGTTGCATTTATCCCGATGAGGGCAGGTCTTACATACGTCTACGGGGAAGGAAATATAACATTTTTCGTTCGAATTCCTGTAGCAGCAGGTCCTGGGAGCATGTCCAGCCGGACATTTCAGAACGGTTTTTCCGTCTTCACTGAATTCAAAATCTGCATATATGTCTGGGGTGGCTACACCGGTAAGGTTCGTGGTGAGCAGCGTGATATTCTTGCTTTTGGCAAGTTCAACATTTTCATCACTATAGTATGCGCCGTCGGTCACCATTGTAACGGGTTCTTCGGATTTTTCTTGTGACTCAAGGTTCTCTTTTAGTAATGAACTGTCGCTTCTTGTATTTACATCAAACTGGTAGTCAGTGATTATGGATCCTCCTTTCCCGACGCTTTCCTCCAGGTTTGCTGTATATCCGCGGTGTTCTTTTCCTGCCTTAGTGCGAAAGGTTGCATCAGGATCCGAGGGATTTTGCATCATTTGGGAATTCATTCCGCCATCCTTCTTCTCACGAAGCCGGCGGTTGCCTTCTTCTACGATGGTTTGTTCGCAGAGGCATCGGACAAGAAGTTCATAGGCCTGGAGATCTTCATACTTGCCCTCGCACAGTTTAAGAAATTTGTCCGCATCTGTGAGAATGACCTTGAGCCTGTCGTCTGTCTCTGTGCTTCGATTATGATACATGATCTGGTTAAAATCATTTGGATCGGCGTAATGCTTAAGCTCTTCCGGCAGTACAGATGTGTCCTGCTTGTTGATAACTGTCGCCAGTCTGGAAATACATGTGTACATCAGTTCAATGCGGCTGAGCTTCCTGATGCTCGACTCTATCATCATGGAATCCATCCTGCGGATGCGACCGTTGATATTCATGAGTTTTTTCAGCTTTTCACCGAGATCTTTTATGCATTCATGATAAAGGTCGACATTGTGAAGTGATTCGTAATCATAGCAGCGTTTCCTGAAATTGCTCAGCGTTTTGTCACTGAGAGGCTGTTCTTTAAAGCTTGTAGTATTGAGCGCATACTGGAGGTGAAGATCAAGCATGAGATTTTCAACCATCTCGTCATCGGAGTAGTCGAAAAGCTCCTTGATGATAAGAGCCCCTATGATGACATTGACCGGAGTGTTGGGCCTTGATGCTTTTTCGCTGTATAAAACGGAAAAACGCTTTTCATCGATGAACGGCATGATTTCTTCTGAAAATGTCCTGGCCCAAGATTTCTCGAGCGCCTTTTTCTCCCTGGGGGTCAGTCCCCAGAGACTGTCGGATAGAGTTATCTGTTGGTTGGAATTCTCTCTGAATGACATACCATTTAACCTCCACAAGCTATGGTTCTATTATATCAAAAACAGCCATGGTTTGCGGAATATCACTACTTTTGTTATATGAAATTTTCAAGGTACACAGGGGCTTTCTACCCCAACATCAT
>JAGAXP010000308.1 GCA_017940955.1 Oribacterium sp. | reverse complement strand
ATGCCACGAGCTTGAAGTGTAATACTTTTCCGGTCTGTACCAGTCGGTAACTATCCAGTTCATGCGCTTAAGTTTGCCGTATTTCCCACTATCAAGTATTTCTTTGAGCTTTCTGTATACGGGGAAGGTCCTCTGATTGAAAATGATAGAAAATACTTTTCCTGACCTTTCTTGAGCTTCATCCATATTTCTGGCCTGTCTGCTGTATACTCCTGCAGGTTTATCCGTCAGAACATTTATCCCAAGTGCCAATGCTTTTACCGCGATTTCCTCATGGGAAATGTGTGGTGTGGCTATCACAGCCGCATCCACCTTTAACTCACCGCTTTCTACAGCCGCAAAAAGCTTCTCTGCCGAATCAAAAACCGGAATTCCTGATTTTACAGCTTCACTTAATTGTTCTTCATAAGGCGGGCGCAGCCTTGTTAATGCCGCAAGCTCCATACCATCGATTTTTTTCTCAAAAAGCATGGACGCATATTTGCTGCCCATGTTTCCTACTCCTATCACAGCAGTTTTAATCATATAAAAGCCTCTTTCCTAAATATTTTTCCCTTCACGAGTAGTGCCATAAATATTTGTGTTGATCATCAGCTCAAGCTCTTCTTTATGCGAAGAATCTGCCTTTACAAACAGAGCTCCGGGCACTTTTCCATCCGGTTCAGAAATGTCCGTAAAAAATAACATTCCAACCTTCGTTACAAAACTTTGCAACAGTTGCTGCTCCTATTCCATTTGATCCGCCTGTAATAAAGACAGTCTTACTCATATCTTCTCTCCTTTTCAAATCGTGTACTGTATCTGCCTCATATCAAGCTTTCGCTAACCCGATGAGTAATGCCTACACCTGAACAAATGCAGGTGTATCTGCAGGTGCATCAAGAAGTTTCTTGAGCTCATCATCTACTTTAAGAAGTGTTATCGAGAAACCCTCCATATCAAGGGATGTCATATAGTTTCCGACAAGAGTCCTGTAAATCTTGATATTCTTTGCTGCAAGTTCGTCTGCCAGATGCCTGTTTGCAACGAACAGCTCCATGAGAGGAGTCCCGCCCATTCCGTTAACCATAACAGCCACTTCATCGCCTTCATTGTAGATACCTTCTTCGAGAATCCTTGTAAGAAGCTTGTCAACGATATCATTTACAGAGCTGATTTTCTCACGGTACACACCAGGCTCACCATGTATACCTATACCGATCTCAATTTCATCGTCATCAAGATCAAAGCTTGGCTTTCCGACTGCAGGAACCGTGCAGGCATCAACTGCCATACCCATTGAACGGACATTTGCTATAACCTTTTCGGCAACTGCCTTTACCTCCGCTAGGCTTCCGCCCGCTTCCGCGCATGCTCCTGCAAGCTTATGAACAAATATTGTGCCGGCAATTCCTCTCCTGCCGGTCGTCCATGTGCTGTTTTCAACTGCAACGTCGTCAGCAGTTACAACCTGTTCTACTTCGATACCTTCATCTCTTGCCATATCAGCGGCCATTTCAAAGTTCATAATATCACCGGTATAGTTCTTGATAACAAGAAGAACACCATTGCCGCCATCGGTGGCTTTGATTGTTTCAAAAATCTGGTCAGGAGTTGGTGAAGTAAATATAGCACCTGCAATGGCGCCATCAAGCATTCCCTTTCCGACATAACCGCCGTGAGCCGGCTCATGTCCTGATCCTCCGCCGGATATAAGAGCAACTTTTCCGTCCGAACCGCCTGCTCTGACTACAACGTCATATCCATCGAGACGCTTAATATACTGAGGATAAGCTGCTACCATTCCCTCCAGCATCTCATCTACCACATCGTCTACCCCATTGATTAATTTCTTCATTTTATCCCTCTCTCAGCTGTTTATTTTTTTCATAGACCGCGTCTCCTCAGCGGCCATGATAACATCTTCGATTTTGTCGCCTGAAACTGCTGAAACTGCAGCCGCAACTGTCCCTTCTACTATAGGTGCATCAGCAAGCTTAACCATAATGTCCTCATCTTCCATGAGTTCTATAGCTGTCTCTGCGCTCATGATACCGCTGCCGAGATCTGCCAGTACAACAACTCCATCACCGTCATCAGCAGCCTTAATTGCTTCGGAAATACGAACAGCATCTGTTCCTATCTCCTTATCTTCCATACCGCCGGCACAGATAATGCCTTTGTGTCCGGCTGCAATCTGATCTGTAAGATCCTTTATACCCTCAGCAATTTTCCAGCTGTGTGAAACAATTACCAAACCAACCATCTAACATTACTCCTTTATAAAGTCTCTGATAACTTCAAGGGTCATGGTAGCGGACGTGGCTCCCGGATCCTGATGACCTATGCTTCTGTCACCAAGATAACTTGCTCTGCCCTTTGTAGCCGCAATAGTCTTTGTGAATTTTATTCCTTCATTTGCTGCAGCGCATGCGGCGTCAAGACCGTCACCAAAGCTACCGCCGGCATCTACCTTCTCTTTGAAGGCATCAAGGGCAGGGATAAGAGAATCCAACATTGTCTTTTCACCCTTACTGGCCCTTCCTCTCTTCTGAATACCGGCTATTGCAGCTTCCAGAGATAGTTTAAAATCTTCGGCATTCACAGACTCTTTTCCTGCAAGAACCTTGGCAGCTTCCATATAAGCCGTTCCGTAAAGAGGGCCTGACGCACCCCCGACAGTTGATAAAAGAGTCATTCCGGTCTTTTTGAGAACAGCACCGATATCGGGTTCTTCCGAAGGAACCTTTTCAATTACAGCCCGGAAGCCTCTTGCCATGTTAACGCCATGGTCGGCATCACCGATTTCCCGATCAAGCTCGGTCAGAAAGTCCTTGTTCTCGATGATCTTTTCTCCTATACATTTTAAGCAGCTATATATTCTTGTAGACATACGTAATCACCCTCCCAAAAAATAGTTTTATGCTCAAGACACGTTTTTTAAGCTGTGCGGATTTCTATGAGCCTCTGTTTCATAATTAAATCCTCAATATACAAAAACTTGAGCTCTCACATTTACTTACTATAAAGAATCATCGACAGTAAGATAAACACCTATAAGAATTATAGAATTGATGATAAGTTATTGTCAGTTCATGTTTTCAAATTACCGGCAATTTTTTTGCCTGAATCCGGCCAAAATAAAAGTACTTCTCCGGTACCTGACAGATACCTTTGAAGTACTTTTATCTCATTTTATAGCCTCAAAACCCACGGAATTTCAAGCTTTTTTATCGAAATCATGAGGTTTATTCTGGTTTGTCATCCTGCCTGTGTAGGAATAGAAGTAGGTCTTCATCACACTAGCCAGAAACTCTAAAAATCCTTATTTTAAGCGGTTCTACAGGGTGTCCCACACTGGTTTACCCCACGTTTTTTTAATTTTACCCCACTTAGAATCTGAAGTCACGTAGTTTATAAATACT
>JAGAXP010000307.1 GCA_017940955.1 Oribacterium sp. | reverse complement strand
TACAATGCCCGAATTGTTGTCATATGAAAATTTAAAAAAGAACGGCCTAAACAATAAATTGATGGGGCCATGTAAGGTCAAAAGTGCTCTTGCTTCATATATAGCAGATGTGGACAAATTAGAAAATGATCCAGTTAGTAAAAGCGCTTACTTAAATACTATATCTTCAGGTAAATTAAAAAAACTTGCTATAAAACATTCAGGAAAGAATAGGCAGATAAAAAATACTATTAAAACAGCAATCTATTATCGTAGTCCCTATATTTCAGCTTATGCTAAGAAGAGAGCAAATGGTGTTTGCCAGTTATGTGGTTCTAATGCTCCTTTTATTGATATACAGGGAGAGCCATATCTTGAAGCTCACCATATTACCTGGCTGTCAAAAGGAGGGAATGATTCGATTGATAATGTTGCTGCACTTTGTCCTAACTGTCATAGAAAAATGCATATTGTAAATGATATGACGGATATAGTAAAACTTAAAAATGCAATCAAATAATGTATAAGCATATATCCGGGAATCAATCTTAGATAATATGAATAAAATTACTGATAACAAAAATATTACAACTAAATCAGAAACCGAAAACAAGTATTCAAAGGCCCGCCTTCTTACGCTGGCCAAGATGCTTTATGAAAAGACCGATGACCAGAACAAGATGACAACCTTCCAGATTCTGGATTATTTGCGTGATAATAAAATCCACTCTAATGATAAGACCCTGCGCCGGGATATGAAACTTCTGGCAGAATTGGGATTCGATGTCATAGTGGATCACAGTAAGCCAAACCGCTATTACATTGGAGACCGTGGCTTCGATCTTGCTGAGGTAAAACTTCTTATAGATGCAGTAGCATCCTCACGATTTGTTACTGAGACGAAGAGCCAGGAACTGGGAGAGAAACTGGCTAAGCTTGCCAGTGAGCATCAGAGACCGCAACTCATAAGGCACATCCATGCCACCAACCGCATCAAATCGGACAATCCGGAGAATTTCTATAACGTTGATGTTGTGAACGAAGCAATCAATGATAGGAAGAAAATAGCGTTTAAGTATACCGAGTACAACAGGTATAAAGAAAAGGTTTTTAGAAATCACGGCGAAGTATATGAGCTGAGCCCCTATGCCCTTTTCTGGAATGAGGACTATTATTATGTAGTCGGCTGGTCTGATAAGCATGGCAATGTATCTGTATTCAGGACTGACAGACTGTATAAAGTTGATATACTTGATGAGGATGCGGAGCCGGAGCCCAATGATTTCAATTTGGAGGATTACTCCAAACAAATTTTCGAGATGTTCGATGGCGAAGAAGTGGATGTCGTACTGGAGTGCAAGAATGAATTCATGAAGTACATCATAGATCGCTTTGGTGAAGATGTGGATACTGATCCAGTGTCCAGGACCTCTTTTGAAGCCAGAGTGCGTGTAGCCCTTAGTCCGACTTTCTATGCATGGGTATTCACGTTTGCAGGAGGCATCCGGATCATATCCCCGGATCGAGCCGTAGACGATATTGTGAATATGGCAAGGAAACTTGTGAAAGCAGAGAAGAAATAGGCCTAAAAATTTCCTACGGTTGATGTTACCAAATAATAAGCGGTCATTTTTTGAGACATGATATTGTGTAGAATATTATTGTGGTAGTCAATGCATATTGCTTCTGCACTAGAAAATGTGTGCATCTTTGATAGGTATGCAAAATATTGAGATATAATACCCGATGAAAAAAGAGGGTATTTGAACCAATATGGGATTGGGAAAACAATTGCCCAATTGAAACAGGAGGAACAGGGAGGAAAAAGAAATGAGTGCAATGTTTCATGAGTTTTGGGGGAAATATTCCACCAAAGAAGAAAGAGAAAAAGCCCTGAAAAAAATGACTAATGAAGAAATAGAAGAGGTGATCAAAGGAACGCCAAACATTCAGGGCAAAATTTATTTATCGTCATTCAAAAAGGAAAATTAAGAGGCTCACAGATATAATACCCGATGAAAAAAGAGGGTATTTGAACAAAAATATGCAGATTATAAGCCAAATCCCAGCGAGTGGAAGAAGATGGTTGGCAAAATACGGAGTGACAAATACCAATTTGATATACATTGGTATGAATGTAGTGATAGAATAGTCAGGTAAGAAAAAACAAAGAGCATTAGGAAGACAAGCAAATGAAACTGAGGTACAGAGGACTATCTTTTGGTATTGATGGACTGACAGACGGGAAAGTTTATAAGGCTTATGATGATCCATCAGGTATGTACAGAGTAATAGACGATAGTGGAGAAGACACTGGTGATTTTTGATGAGATCCAGGAGTGTCCCGAGGCTCTGAATACGCTCAAGTATTTCAAAGAAAAGGCAAATGAGTATCATGTCATTGCGGCCGGAAGTCTGCTTGGGACCCTGCTTGCAGAGCCAAAGTCGTATCCGGTAGGAATGGTCAATCTGCTTGATATTTATCCTTTGACCTTCGACGAATTCCTTGATGCTACGGATACCGTATTATTTTCTTATTATGAAAGCATCCGGAAGAATCGGCAGATCGAAGAGATTTTTCATAACCGCTTGCTTGACGCATACAACAATTATCTGATCATTGGCGGCATGCCGGAGTGTGTGTCATCATGGGTCGAGTATAGGGATCCTGCAAAGATTTCGCAGATCCAGCGCGAACTTGTAGAGATCTATGAAAATGACTTCTCCAAGCATAATGGGAAGGTGAACGCCGGACGCATCCTTATGGTATTCCGAAGCATAGTCTCCCAGCTCGCAAAACCGAACGAAAAATTTATGTACGGAGCAGTCCGAGAGGGCGGTAGAGCGCGGGATTTTGAAGAGGCAATTGAATGGCTCGTATCTGCCGGAATTCTGAACAGGGTTTACAATGTATCCAAAATGGAGCATCCGTTGTCAGCTTTTGACAAGCTGGGTCAGTTTAAGCTTTTCGTTTTTGATACGGGGTTGCTTAAGCACATGGCGGGCATAGACAACAGCGCAATTCTTCTGAAGAGCGACTATCAATTCAAGGGTCCGCTGACGGAAAACTATGTTTTGCAGCAGCTTCGCGGGCAGTTCGATGTTGAGCCGCATTATTATTCAGACAAGAACAGCGAGATAGATTTCATTCTGCAATATGGGACTGAGATTATCCCCATTGAAGCGAAAGGCGGCAAAGATAAATCCGCATCTTCCTTCAAAGGATATATAAACGCACACCATCCGGAGCATGCCATACGCTTTTCAAAGCGCGGTTATCGCAAGGACGGGTATATTACGAATCTGCCGTTGTATCTTGCAAGAAAAACGAAAGATCTTTTGTAACAGGAGCGGGATTTCAGTTATTCTTCCGCACCATGCAAAAGATGTCGGAGAAAGTGGAAGCGAACCCAAGCCTGAGAGAAAGCTCGATCTGTCCAAAGTAGAGGTAGAACCATCTTATCAGGCATCCACCCCTGGTATGGGCCTGAAGAGCTGGTTGGCAAGACTGCAGTTGCGATCACAAATCTGCCTCCCGGAAAGATGATGGGAATCGAATCCAACGGCATGCTCCTTTCAATGGTATATAACTATGAGGTAGAAGAAGCACTGAACTTCATCCTCCTGGATGACAACATTCCCGCAGGCGCAAAGGTGTACTAAAGACACTAAATGTCAACAAAAAATCAGTGACCCTGTTTAATACGGCTGCGGAGCAATGTTTGGTACGGATGAACCGCAGCTTTCGACTTTTCCTGTTTTGCTCTAATATTAGCTTAGGCTAACAATTTAAGATTGACTTTTAGCGGATACCGTAGTACTATTATGACAATAAAATAACGCTTATGTCCGTGGTTTAGATGTCGAGATCACTTTCTGGATAATAGGCGAAAATACAATTTAATTCCGGTAAATTCTCCATCTGGAGATTAAAAGGGAATCCGGTTAGAATCCGGAACAATCCCGTTACTGTATTAGCGAGTCAGCTGCCATTAAGTCACTGTGAAAATGGGAAGACGGCAGAGAACGATGACCTTAAGTCAGGAGACCTGTTTACCGGAAGGGCAAAGGCTGTTCTTACGGTGTATGAGAATAAGTGGGAAGAATCTTTTCATGTGGATTTTTATGTGCACCTGTGCTTAGACGGCGAAAGGGTGCATTTTTTATTTGCAAAAAAGCATACGGCATTAAATGGATGATGAGACATGAAAAAATATATTTTTAAAAGATTACTCACATTGTTCCCGGTGCTTCTGGGAGTCACATTTCTAACTTTCTTCCTCCTTTCCTTCGCCCCATCGGATCCGGTTACCATGAAATATCTTTCCATGGGAACCTCCGGTGATGCGGAGGTGATGGAGGCTCAGCGGGAAGAACTGGGGCTGAATGATCCACTGCTTGTGAGATACGGGCACTGGCTTATTGATGCATCACACGGTGACTTCGGTGAGTCTGTCTCCTTTGGACATTCGGTTAAGCAGGAGATGATGAGGAGGCTTCCGAAGACTATAACACTCACTCTTTTATCCGTGCTTCTTACGATTATAGTGACTATACCGCTTGGAATGCTATCGGCTGTATATAAAAATCGAATAGCGGACTATATTATAAGGTTTCTATCGTTCGTAGGGGTGTCGATGCCAAGCTTCTGGCTGGGGCTCCTTTTGATATATGTGTTTTCTATTAAGCTGGAGCTTCTTCCCTCAATGAGCGGGAACTCTGCTGTAGGACTCATCCTCCCCACGATCACACTTGCTGCGTGGATGATAGCCACATATATCAGAAGGCTGAGAGCAAATATACTTGAGGAGATTAATAAGGATTATGTCACGGGGCTTCTCTCCAGGGGAATTCCCTTCTGGAAGGTGAATCTCAAGCACGTGCTTCCGAATGCTTTACTCACCATTATCACCATGTTCGGAATGTCCATAGGTTCTGTCCTCGGAGGAGCTACTGTAGTAGAGACAGTATTCGGATACCAGGGCGTGGGAAAGATGGCGGCTGATGCCGTTACCGGCCGTGACTACAATCTCATGCAGGCATATGTGGTATGGATGGCGGTGATCTATGTGCTTGTAAACCTGGCGGTGGATATACTTTACAGATATCTGGATCCCAGGATCAGGCTGGGGGAGGAATAAATTATGTATTATGTCAAACTCGCCCTTCGTGACAAGAGATTCATTATGATATCACTTCTTGCTGCTGCATTCGTGCTTGCTACTGTATTCGCAGGAAGGCTTGCGCCACACGACCCCATAGAGCAGAACTACGACGCAGTGCTGGCAGCACCATGTGCTGAATATCCTTTTGGAACGGACCAGATAGGCAGGTGTCTTCTCTCGAGAGTTCTTTACGGAGGCAAGAGTTCCCTCGTCATAGCGCTTGCTGTCACAGCTCTGATGGCATCTGTAGGGACTCTCATAGGCATTATTTCCGGATATTTTGGAAAAGCAGTGGATGCTATACTCATGCGCTTCACGGATATGATGATGGCCTTTCCGAATATCGTATTTGTCATAGCTCTCGTAAGTGTACTAGGTACAGGAACAAGAAACCTTATCATCGCCATGACTGCTATCAGCTGGACCACATACGCGAGGGTCAGCCGTTCCATGGTGATATCCATTAAAAACAATGACTATATCGAGCAGGCCAGACTGGGAGGCACGGGGAGAGCCGGCATAATGTTCAGATACATACTTCCCAATGTCCTGCCTTATCTCATAGTGCTGATCACACAGGATATAGGAAACAATCTCCTGACGCTGGCCAGCCTATCACTTCTGGGGCTCGGTTCCCAGCCGCCCACTCCGGAGTGGGGATATATGCTGAGCGAAGGGAAAAAGTTCATGCAGTCAGCCCCGTGGATGCTGATATTCCCAGGTCTCGTGATACTTATATGTGTGATAATTTTTAACCTCATGGGAGATGTCCTCCGTGACATCATGGATCCAAGAGGTCAGGTTATAAACAGGCGAAGCGGTATGAATTTCCGCCGTCAAAAAAGAAAGGAAGGTAATATTTAGTATGAAGAAAAAGCTTTTAGTACTGCTTGTGGCATTCGCTATGGTGGCAGCGCTGGCACTTACAGGGTGCGGAGGAACAGGCTCTACGGATCCTTCAGATAACGGCGAAGGCGGTGAAAACCATCTGAACATGGCTCTTTACTGGTTTGGAGACGATCTCGATCCCGGTAACGGATGGAACGGCTGGACTCTCACAAGAGCTGCTGTAGGAGAGACTCTTGTAACCGTTACAGAAGATCTCGAATTCGTAGGCCAGCTTGCGGACAGCTGGGAAGCTGTGGACGATACCACATGGAAGTTCCACATCCGTCCAAATGTCACATTCCAGAACGGAAACCCCGTGACACCCGAGGCAGTAGTATCCTCTATCCAGCGTTCTCTTGATGTAAACGAAAGAGGACAGACAAACCTCAAGCTCAAGAGCGTAGAGGCAGATGGAGAGTATGTAGTATTCGTTACAGAGGAGCCTTATGGCGCATTCCTCGCTAACCTCACCGAGCCTCTTTTCATTATCGTGGATACTACAGCTGACACATCTACATTCGGTGACACCCCTGTTTGCACAGGCCCTTATATGGTTACTTCTCATGAGCCCGGTGTATCCTTCGAAGCTGTAGCTTACAAGGACTACTGGGCAGGCACTCCCGGATTTGACAGCATCACTGTATATAATGTAGATGATGACAACAGCAGATCCATGGGACTTCAGGGAACAGACTACGATATGATCCAGCGTGTGGCAGCAACTGATCTTCAGTTCTTCGAGGATAGCGACAAATACGAAGTGCAGATCTCCGACGGAAGCCGTGTACAGTTCCTTTTCATGAACAACCAGTCCGGCCCCTTCGCTGACGAGAATATCAGACTTGCATTCAACTCTGCCGTTAACTACGACGCTATCGCACAGGTTCTCGGAGGAGGAGTGAACGGTTTAGGAAGTCCTTTCCCTCCTGCAGCTCCTTTCTATAAGGAACTTAACTGCACCACATATGATCCTGCCAAGTGTGCTGAATATCTCAAGGCAGCCGGATATGAAGATACAGACGGCGACGGATATGTTGATAAGGATGGAGAGCCTCTCACGGTGACCATCACCATGGCATCCGGATCCAATACCACAGTGAGCAGCACTACTATCGCAGAGCTTGTTCAGAAGCAGGTAGGAGAATGCGGTATTAAGTTCGAGATCAAGCAGGCAGAAAACGTATCCGACCTTCAGGCCAATGGAGAATTCGACATGACATTCGCCAACTGGCAGACACTTTCTACAGGTGACCCCCAGTGGTTCCTTGATCAGGTGTTCAAGACTGGAGCTACCGACAACTATGCAGGATATTCCAATTCTGACCTCGATGCTCTCGTCGACTCCATGTCAACCACATTCGATGTAAACGAAAGAATGAACATCGCCAGGGATGCCAGCCAGATCATCATAGATCACGGCTTCGGCTGCTTCCTTGTGGACGTTACCAATATCAATGTATGCAGAAGCACTATTAAGAACATGCACACATTCCCCATCGACTACTACATGCTCACATATGATACAACATATGCAGAGTAAAACAACTTTTCTCTAAAGGAGATCACATCCGGGCAGATACTCTCTGCCCGGACTTTAAAGAATCATAAGGATCGCCATGAACAATCTGATAGAAGTAAAACATCTTTCAATAAGCTATGATGGTAGAGAAAATGCGGTATCAGACGTGAGTCTCTCTATGGCACCCGGAGAAATCCTGTCAGTAGTAGGAGAAAGCGGAAGCGGCAAGTCTACGCTGATAAGAGGCATACTGGGTCTGCTTTCGGGAAACGGGGAGATCACAGAAGGGGAGATACTTTTCGAAGGAGAGAACCTCATATCTCTGCCTGAGAAGCAGATGCAAAAGGTTCGTGGTGAAAAGATCGCCATGATCTTTCAGGATGCCGGTCTTGCCATGGATCCCGTAAAAACCGTCGAAAGCCAGTTCATAGAGTATATCCTTACACATAAAGATGTTTCAAGGGAAGAATCATGGGAGATTGCAAAGGACTGGCTGGGCAGGATGAACCTGCATGATCCGGAGAGAGTCCTGAAGAGCTATCCATTTGAGCTTTCAGGCGGGATGAAGCAGAGAGCAGCTATCGCAATGGCTATGTCTATGGGTCCTAAGCTCCTTCTGGCAGATGAACCGACAAGCGCCTTGGATGTGACAGTACAGGCTCAGGTGGTGTTCGAGCTTCAGAAGCTTGCCGAAAAATACGGTACAGCCATCATTCTTGTAACTCACAATATGGGAGTGGCCTCATACATATCGGATTCGATAGCTGTAATGAAGCTGGGTCAGTTGGTGGAATACGGTACAAGGGATCAGGTAATAAACAACCCTTCAAGCGAGTATACCAGAATGCTTCTGGATGCAGTTCCTAAGCTCATATCAGAAGATTCAGAAGTGGAATGTCAGGACGCTGATATTGAGAATGGACCAGAGACCGGAGCTGCCCTATTGGATGTGTCAGGCCTCAAGAAGGTGTTCGAAGGAAATAAAAAGAAGGCTGTAACTGCCGTTGACAATGTAAACTTCAAACTTTTTTCCGGAGAGTGTCTTGGAGTAGTAGGAGAAAGCGGCTGCGGCAAGAGTACCATTGCGCGCATGGTCATCGGCTCTACACTCCCATCTGACGGACATGTGATCCTTGGGGGGATGGAATATGGAAAACTTAAGGGGAAGAACCAGAGAGACTACAGAAGAAATGTGCAGATGATTTTTCAGAATCCCATATCTTCCTTCAGCCCGAGGATGACCATAGGGGACTATCTTTATGAGCCTCTTAGGAACTATGAGAAGCTTTCAAGGACTGAGGCTGAGAAACGCATCTCTTCATACATGGATGCAGTAGGGCTTCCTATGGACTTTCTGAAGAGACATCCCCATGAGCTTTCAGGAGGGCAGCTTCAGAGAGTGGTTATAGCTAGGGCAGTCCTCATGCAGCCGGAACTTATCGTTTGCGATGAGGCCACCAGCGCACTGGATGTATCCATACAGAATCAGGTGGCTGAAATGCTCATGGATCTCCAGAAACAGTGGAATCTGTCGTATCTTTTTATAGGGCATGACCTCGCTCTTGTTCAGAGAGTGAGTCAAAGGATCCTTGTAATGTATCTTGGAAACATAGTGGAGGTTCTGGATAGCAGGTCTCTTGTAAATGATGCCGTTCATCCATACACCAGAGTCCTCCTGGATGCAGTATTTGATGTATATGAAGACAGAAACCGCAGAAGAGAGATCCTTGAAAAGAACACAGAAGAATCCCGCGCTGATGTACGGGGCTGCAAGTTTGCTCCAAGATGCCCTATGTGCACTGAACGCTGCATGAAAGAAGCTCCGGAGCTTCGTCTTATCAAAGGAAACCATATGGCAGCGTGCCATGCAGTATGAAATATCTGCCTCCCGGAAAGATGATGGGGATCGAATCCAACGGAATGCTCCTCTCAATGCTCTACAACTACGAGGGAGAAGAAGCACTGAACTTCATCCTCCTGGATGACAACATTCCCGCAGGAGCTAAGGTGTATTAAGTACACCAATTGCAATGTACCGTTTTTACAAAAAACGGGATGTACTTCATTGTTGGTTTTTTGCAAAAATTTACACAAGTACACCACAAGTACACCAAAGCGGCTGTAAATGACTGCAAGTCACCAAAAATCGCACATTTTAGGGCACTCGTGTAAAGAAGTGTATATAAGCTCGACAATAAGACGCTGAACTATGGAGTGCTGATTCCCACCGGCGAGATCAATGCCTGCCTGGATGAATGGCAAAACAGATAGATAATATCATTATCAGTTTTACAGATGGAACGATCCATATGGATCGTACCAGACTGTAGACAAAGTACATTTGCAGAACATGTACAACGGGATCTTGCAAATGTGCTTTTTATATTTACATTAGCCACCGGTTTTACGGATAAAAACTGCGGGTCACTTCATTTATCCGTTCCCGCGTCACTGATTTTACGGATAAAAACTGTAGTCCATCTCATTTATCCGTACCTGAGCCGCCGGTTTTACGGATAAAAGCTGTAGTTCATCTCATTTATCCGTATCTGCGGCACTGATTTTACGGATAAAAGCTGTAGTTCATCTTATTTATCCGTACCTGAGCCACTGGTTTTACGGATAAAAACTGTAGTTCACCTCATTTTGTTCTGGTCAAGAAAAATTGTAATACCTATGTATCATTTATGACACTTTGTTTGGCGGCAGGCCTCCGTTATGAGAATGTGGCCTGAGATTGTTGTACCAACCGTAGGCATATGTTTCAACAGCCATGGTCAGTTCTTTTTCATTGCTGAACTTCTTAAGCCTGATCAGTTCAGCTTTCAATGTATTGAAATACCGTTCCATAGGTGCATTGTCGTATGGACATCCTGGCTTACTCATGCTTTGTCTAATACCAAGATCCTTGCAAAACTCCGTGAATTCTTTCGAAGTGAACTGACTGCCTCTGTCGCTGTGAAGAATCATTCCGGTCTCGCCTCCGCAGGATCTGATAGCCTTTGTCAGAGTATCTATTGCAAGCTTTGAATCTATTCTGTTACCGTTCATGCTTGCAACCACTCTTCTATCATAGAGGTCTATGATGGTGCAGTTGTATCTTCTCTGGTGATTGCCAAAATACAGGTATGTGAAGTCAACACACCAGCGTGTGTTCCTGCTTTCTGCACTGAAATCCTGATCGATCAGATTATCGAACAACTCGTACGGAGCGGGTCCTGTTGTATGTCTGTACTTCTTCTTTCGGGTCACAGACTTTAGCCCAAGCTCACAATTCATATACTTACGTACGGTATTAGCACTCAAACAAACGCCCTTGTTGCTTAACAGATCTCTCATCATGCGATATCCCGGTCTTCCTTCGGCTTCATGATATATCTTGCTGATCAGTTTAAGGGTGGAAGCTTTAGTTTTTTTACTGGCGTTCTTGCGGTGCTTCCGATAATTGTAGTACGCATTCGGATATATATCCATTCGTTTCAGAAGCCAGTTGACTCCGAAACGTTTGGAATATTTGTCAATGAATTTGTACTTGATTACTGAGTCTCTTTCGCATAGAACGCCGCCAATTTTTTTAAGAAGTCATTCTCTTTTTTGACTTCAGCAAGTTCTTCCTGAAGACGTCTGATCTCTTCCATGTTGCTCAGAGTCTCGGATCTGGCTGCATCACGCTCAGCCAATGCACGGAAGAGCCTGACTCTGCGGCCGACTTGCTCGGGATGGACACCAAATTCTTCAGCAATGCTTTTGTATGTGCGTCCCTCTTCGATATGGAGCTTTATCAAATGTTCCCAAAATTCTTCACTGTACATATGCATTACATCCTTTCAAAATCATTCTACAAAAGATACATGCATATTACAACTTTATTGTAGCAGGGCATTTATCTGTACCTGCGTCACTGATTTTACGGATAAAAGCTGTAGTTCATTTCATTTATCCGTATCTGCGGCACTGATTTTACGGATAAAAGCTGTAGTTCATCTCATTTATCCGTAAAGGAGCCACTGGTTTTACGGATAATACTTGCAAGGTGATTTTTTTATCTGACCATCGGTACAGGCATCTTGCCCAAATAAATAAAAAATTGAAGTT
>JAGAXP010000306.1 GCA_017940955.1 Oribacterium sp. | reverse complement strand
TTTGTATCAAGACCCTCTGTTGTCTGCTTGATAAGAGGGTTAGGTGATGTTCCGAGAGACATGATAACCATATCACACTCAAGATCATATACATCACCGGGGATAGCTTCAGGTCTTCTGCGTCCTGATGCATCAGGCTCTCCAAGCTGCATTCTCTGAATCTTTACACCCTTAACCCAGTCATTCTCATCAGCATAAATCTCAACAGGATTCTGGAGAAGATCAAAGATGATTCCCTCTTCCTTAGCGTGATGAACCTCTTCAACTCTTGCAGGAAGCTCTTCTTCTGAACGTCTGTAAACTACATGAACCTCAGCTCCGAGACGAAGTGCTGTTCTTGCAGCATCCATTGCTACGTTTCCGCCGCCTACAACTACAACCTTCTTGCCAACCTTGATAGGGGTATCAGCTTCCTTAAGGAATGCCTTCATAAGGTTGTTACGAGTAAGGAACTCGTTTGCTGAATAAACTCCGTTTGCAGTCTCGCCGGGAATATTCATGAACTTAGGAAGTCCTGCACCTGATCCGATAAATACTGCATCGAAGCCTTCCTCATTAAGAAGCTCATCAATTGTGAGAGAACGTCCAACGATAACATTGGTATCAATCTTAACACCCAGCTTCTTAACGTTTTCGATCTCAGGACGAACTACGCGGTCCTTCGGAAGACGGAACTCAGGGATACCGTAAACCAGAACTCCTCCCGGCTGATGGAATGCCTCGAAAATAGTGACATCATAGCCAAGCTTTGCAAGGTCTCCCGCACAGGTAAGGCCTGCGGGACCTGAACCGATAACTGCAACCTTTTTGCCGTTTGGCTCACCCGGCTTTGCAGCTACATAATCATGCTCTCTTGCCCAGTCTGCAACATATCTCTCAAGCTTACCGATGGAAACAGGCTCACCCTTGATGCCTCTTACACACTTGCCCTCGCACTGTGTTTCCTGAGGACATACACGTCCGCAAACTGCAGGGAGTGCAGAGGATAATGCTATAACATCGGCAGCACCTGCGATATCTCCCTCTTTAACCTTTGTGATGAAATCAGGAATATGGATTGAAACAGGGCATCCCTTCATGCAAAGAGGATTCTTACAATTAAGGCATCTTTCAGCCTCAAGCTTAGCTTCCTCATCATTATATCCAAGACATACTTCTTCAAAGTTTGTTGCTCTTACCTTAGGCTCCTGCTCACGAACAGGAACTCTTGTCATAGAATTGTTCATTTTGTGCCTCCCCGATTATTTATCTGCTTCGCAGCCGCCGGAGTGTGTTGAACCCTCCTGTAATGCCAGCATAGCTCTGCCTTCTTCGTCCATGTACTGTCTCTGACGCTTCATAGCAAGGTCAAAGTTAACCAGATGACCGTCAAACTCAGGTCCGTCAACACATGCGAACTTAACTTCATCACCTACGATAAGTCTGCAGGCACCGCACATACCTGTTCCATCGATCATGATAGGGTTCATGGAAACGATAGTCGGGATTCCGAGATCCTTTGTTGTAAGGCATGCAAACTTCATCATGATAACAGGTCCGATAGCGATACACTGTGTATACTTCTTACCCTGCTCATTAACAAGCTTCTTGAGAATATCGGTAACGACACCCTTGTCACCGTATGAACCATCATCTGTACATACGTAAACATTGGCAGCTACCTTACGAAGATCATCTTCCATGATAAGAAGATCCTTGTTTCTTGCGCCGAGGATTACATCTGCCTCTATCCCGTGCTCATGAAGCCACTTAACCTGTGGATATACAGGAGCTGCTCCTACACCGCCGGCTATGAAGATGATAGACTGCTTCTTCAGCTCTTCTATCGGGGTATCTATCATCTCAGATGGCTTTCCGAGAGGTCCAACAACATCTGTAAAGCAGTCGCCTGCCTTAAGGTGGCTCATCTTTTCTGTAGATGCACCAACTACCTGGAATACGATAGTGATTGTTCCTTCTTTTCTATCGTAATCAGCAATTGTTAATGGAATTCTCTCACCAAGCTCACCGAGCTTTACAATCAAAAACTGACCGGGTTCGCATTTCTTTGCAACAAAAGGTGCCTTTACGACCATGAGCCAGTCCTTATCAACTAAGTGCTCAACTTTGGTTATTTCGTACATGATCTCCTCCACGCGTTTTATCGAGTTTGCAATAGTATATGGTAATTAAGCCTCCATACTTAACTCCTTATCGCAACGACATAATTATAATCATTTTGCACCTGGATAACAATAAATATTTAACAATATTGTGACGATTTTAACAAAAAATACAAAAAAATGCTGTATACAATAGTATGCATATTACAAAAGGGTATATCAGCCATTCTTATCGCTTTGGTTTTGTAAAGTCTGGATATTCATCATTAAAACAAGTTGCTCAAATCGGTTTTTTAAACTAAAATTATATTTCGCGGATATGATTCTAAAACAACAGGAGGTGCATTATGGACAAACTGAAAAACCAGGATACAGAGCTTGTTCAGGACCGTAAAACCAAAGATGCAGAGATTCCTGTAGCAAATGATGAGGCAGCTATAGCAAGCAGAAGGGCCTTCCTGAAAGCCCGGGCTGAGGCCATGGAGGAGGATCAGGAACCGGAGTTTCCCGAAGAATCAAAGCCCAACCTCACTGATCTTATAGAATCCATTCCTGATGATAATAAAAAGGATAACGAAGATCGTAATCTCATCCATACCGATTCCGACGATTTCGATGAAGCAGCTCCTGAAGATGAGGACGAGGACGAACTCGAGGATCTCATTGACGAAGGTAATAAACAGGACATCAGTGAGTATTACGAGGACATGCAGCCTGCGGACTTCGTTGAAGAGATTGATGATCTCGATGACGAAGACATTGAGAAGCTCCCTGAGTTCCTTAATACCGAACAGCTGACCGAGATCATGGAGGAAGCTGACGATGATACACGTCAGCGTATCGGCGATCACCTTCCTGATGATACCCTCCTTGAAATGTTCGAGGACATGTCAAAGGACGATATCGTTGATATCCTTGGAGAAATGGAGATCGCCCGTCGTAAGAGACTTCTTAACCGTATGAAGTCCGGCGACCGAAAGATCATTCATACTCTCCTTCAGTATCCTGATGACAGTGCAGGCGGTATCATGACGACAGAGTATATCGCTCTTCGTGAGGACAGAACCTGTGCAGAGGCCCTGGACACCATCAGAGATATAGGTCCAAAGACAGAAGTTATCGAAACCATATATGTAACAGATGAGGATCGTCTGAAAAAGCTGGTGGGAACCGTTGACCTGAGGGATCTTCTGAGTTCACCGAGAAACACAAAGCTTTGCGATATCATGGATGACCAGGTGGTTTCAGTTGAACCGGAAGTTGATCAGGAGGAGGTTGCCCAGGTTGTTTCAAAGTATGACCTGCAGGCTATTCCGGTGGTTTCAAGCAAGGGTTCCATTCTCGGAATCATCACCGTTGATGATATCATCGATGTCATCAATGAGGAGCACGATGAGGATATCGCTCACCTGGGAGGAACTTCAGCAGAGGAAGGCCTCGATACCACTCTTTGGGAATCGGCGCGTTTACGTCTTCCCTGGCTTTTGGTAAACCTTCTTACCGCGTTCCTTGCATCCTTTACAGTTAAGGTTTTTGAATCCACCATAGCTCAGGTGGTCGCGCTCTCCGCAACCATGACCATCGTTTCAGGAATGGGCGGTAATGCAGGCACTCAGACTATGTCCGTTATGGTCCGGGAGCTTTCAAACGGAGATGTGGATTTCAAGGAAAACTGGAAATCCTTTGTCAAAGAGATTTTTCTCGGAGTTGTGGACGGAGCTGCCACAGGACTCGTCACAGGAATCATCGTTTCCCTGGTTTATGGCAATGCTTTCCTCGGACTTATCATTTTCCTTGCAACGATAGGAAACCTCATGGTTTCAGGAATATTCGGATTCCTGGTTCCGCTGATTCTTGATAAGCTTCATGCTGATCCGGCATTGGCCTCCAGTATATTTGTTACTACGGCAACAGACGTCCTGGGATTCTTTATTTTCCTGGGTCTTGCGGATCTGTTTCTTCCGTTTCTGACATAAAAAGCAAACACCGATTGAAGATTTATTTGATCCTCAATCGGTGTTTTTTATTTACCGGGGACTATCCAACGGGGACGGTTCTCGCCGTCGAGAACCGTCCCCGTTGGTCTCTATTCGAATGTGATAGAAATTATGCATGCAAAAAGGAGGGGCACTGCCCCTCCTTCCCGCTATGTAATATCAACCGGTAATTGTAAATCAAAAATCCACTTCTGTGTCATAGTAGCAGCACTTAAGAAGCTTCTCCATCTCTTCCTGAGACGGCTGACGGGGATTTGATCCTGTACATGCATCGCCGATGGCAAGTTCAGCAATATTTGGAAGTCTCTCAAGGAATACTTCCTCAGGAACAAAGCCCTGTTCTGTAGGATATGAATCCTTGCCGTAATTCTTGATGCAGTGAGGAATGTTCATATCATCATTCATCTTGCGGAGATACTTGATAAGAAGCTCAACCTTCTCGTCATCGTTTGAACCGCCGAGGTGCATATAATCAGCGATAACACCGTATCTCTTCTTTGCTGTCTCATCCTTTGCATTGAAAGCGATAACCTTTGGAAGGTACATAGCATTTGCAGCACCATGGATGATGTGTGCGCCGTAATCAGCAAAAGCAGCACCTGTCTTATGAGCCATGGAATGTACGATTCCGAGAAGAGCATTGGAGAATGCCATACCTGCAAGGCACTGAGCATTGTGCATAGCATCACGTGAAGCCATGTCATCATTGTAAGACTTAACAAGATGCTCCTGGATCATCTCGATTGCATGAATAGCAAGAGGGTCTGTATAATCGCAGTTTGCTGTTGAAACATAAGCCTCAACTGCGTGTGTCATGGCATCCATACCTGTGTGGGCAACCAGCTTCTTTGGCATAGTCTCGGCAAGATCCGGATCTACGATGGCAACATCCGGTGTGATCTCGAAATCAGCGATAGGATACTTAACACCATTAGCATAATTTGTGATGATCGAGAATGCTGTTACCTCTGTAGCTGTTCCTGAAGTTGAAGATACAGCACAGAAATGAGCCTTGTGACGAAGCTCAGGGATACCGAATACCTTGCACATATCTTCAAATGTGCAATCAGGATACTCATACTTGATCCACATAGCCTTTGCGGCATCGATAGGTGATCCGCCACCGATGGCAACGATCCAGTCAGGCTGGAACTTAGCCATAGCCTCTGCACCTCTCATAACAGTCTCAACAGAAGGATCTGATTCGATACCTTCGAAGATCTCAACCTCAAAGCCGGCTTCCTTTAAATAATCTTCTGCTCTCTGAAGGAAACCGAACTTCTTCATCGATCCACCACCAACGCAGATCATAGCTCTCTTACCTTTGAAGTTCTTGAGCTCTGCTAATGATCCTTTTCCATGATACAAATCTCTTGGTAAACAAAATCTTGCCATGACGTTATCTCCTTTTGGAATTGATATAGTAAATAGAATGTTATTTATTTAACGTTCTCATGTATTATATCACCGGCTCTGCAATATGACAATTAATTAACAATTTACTGTTATACGAAATTTGCCGTTCATATTTGTGCATAATTACATATAAAAATATCTTAACATAACTATAATTTAAAGATATTGCACATAAACTATTGCATCAATCCTTTTTCAAATCCTGACATAACCAACACTCTTTCCAATCAGATATTATTATCCGGATTATTGTTATATAAATCACTATCCTATCATTTTCTTTGAATATTTGTTAGAATATATAGAAATAGTGATTAGATATATATCAGAATTGTAAATTTTTTGATTCTGATGCGGAAAAGAGGTAATTATGATTAAGATTGAGAGAACTTCTGTGATGAATCTCGAAAATGCCATGCGTGGCGCTCGTAATCCATTAAATTCCTGGGCTCGTTCCGACAGCTCTTATGACGAAAACGGCGACTACATTCTCGGTCCCAACGATCTTTCACTTGCAAAGCGCCTTCGTGTTGCAGGTTCGGATCACCGTAAATATGTCCGTATGATCATGGTTTGCTGCGATATCACTGCTCCTCTTTACTGGTGGAAGGAGTATGATACCTACAAGGTTGCAACAGTTGCAAACTCAACTTCAACCATGCATAAGATCCACAGTAAGCCTATCGAATATGATGATTTTTCTCATGACCATCTCACACCGGATGCCGAGAAGATCATGAAGGATTATATCGCTGAAATTGAGAAGATCCGTGTTCGTTACATGGAAGAAGGTAAAAACAAAGAAGACTGGTATGACCTTATCCAGATGATCCCGTCATCCTACAATCAGATGAGAACGGTTACTCTGAATTATGAAACACTTATCAATATTTATTTCGCACGTCGTACTCACAAGCTTGATGAGTGGCACACCTTCTGTGAGTGGATCGAGACACTGCCTTACGCTAAGGAGATCATCATCGCAAAGAATGATGAGGCGGAACCTTTAGATTGATAGCAGGACGAAAACACTACCCATCTCTTCAAGGCTGACCGCTCAGAAGGAGATCTTATTCAAAAAAGGTGACAGGATTTCGTAATAAAATCCAACCACCAAAAATTAATAAAAATACTTACACAGTCAACTTGACACACACCTTAGTAAAGTGAATATGACACGCAGTTAATTTAATTCCGGTTATCTGCGTGTCATATTTTTTCAAAACAGGTTTGTTCAGACACGCAGATTGCTTTTGTTTGCACCTTTACGTGTCACATTCTTCCAAGTCAAGCTTTTTTAGACACGCAAATTGTTTTTATCTGCTCTTTTACGTGTCCACCTCCCCTTTCTATGCTCAGACCGAGATGGTTTTTCCCAGTATCACTGAATATATCAGCTTTTCCTTTACTGTTTTCCCCGTGATTGATTCCAACGCGCGGGCGTAGAGGTCAAGCTGTTTTTTATATCGTCCGACGAGGGTGTCTGCGTCACGGACATGATCGGTTTTATAATCCACCAGTACGATTTCATCGTCTTCCAGGAAGAAGGCGTCGATTATCCCCTGTAACAGAACATCTTCTGAAATAGTGCTTCCTTCGAAAAGTTCGTTGTGGGGAAGTCGCAGCATAAAGTGCTGTTCCCGGAACAGAACATCGGTTTTCTGTGCTTCCCGGAATCTTTCTGCAAGCTCAGACTGAAGAAAGGTTTTAAAACGATAATCTTTTATGAGTTCGATTTCGTTTTCGGGAAGTTTTTCTCTCAGCTGATCCATGAAATGACCGGGATCATCACTGTAATCATATTTCTCAAAGGCATGGTGATACGCATCACCAACATCGGCTCCTGCTTTCTCACTATAGTGTTTCTCTGTTGCCGGAAGCTTGCCTTCCATGATAGTTGTTTCCACCGGGTTATCGGCCTTTATATGCCAATGTTCCTGCCCCTGAGCTTGTCTCTCCTCTTCAAACTTCTCGATCTCCACCTCTTTAAGTTCGGAAACGGAATGTTTCGGATAGAGGGTAGTGGATTCCTTATAAGGATAAACATAAGAAAAATCCTCAAGTATCGCTTTATAATCAGAGCTTTCCGGATCCACTTTATTGATCTGTCCGATAAGGGCTTTCTGCTGTTCCGTGAAGCTTTGATCCTTTTCGGCCATTATCTTCTTAAGCATTTCCATGTCGTATTTTTTCAGCTTTACAGGTTCGTTAATGCTTCTTTCTCCTGATTCATCGCAAAGCTTTCCGGCTCCTTCTGCCATCATGATCCAGTCAAGAAAGCAGGAGGCATTTCTTATGGTTGAGATACTGAGGCTTTTTCCCGCCTCGGCATACTTGTCCAACAGCTTCTGCAGATCCTGTGTTCCGGCTGTCAGTATCAGCTTATCAACCGCACGGGTCATGCCTACATAAAGTACTCTTAGCTCCTCTCCCAGCAGTTCTGTCTCAAGCTTCAGTTTCAGTGCCTGCTTTTTTAATGCAGGTACCTTTACCTTTTCCTGAAGGTCCACATAATCAAAGCCTATTCCGTATTCCGAATCCACAAGTACCTTGTTCCTGAGATCCTGTTTATTGAACCTTCGTCCAAGTCCCGACAAAAACACAACCGGGAACTGAAGTCCTTTTGATTTATGAATAGACATGATCCTCACAAGGTCATCCTGATCCGAATAAACCGAAGACTCTCCCTGATCATTGTCATATTTTTTCAGTTTTTCAATGTATCTGATGTAATCGAACAAACCCTTATAAGAGGTTTTTTCAAAGGCTAATGCCATATCCACAAGCGCATCAAGATTAGCCTTTCGTCTGTTTCCGGAAGGCATGGCTGTAACGTAATTATAGTAGCCGGTCTCGTCATATATTCTGTAAAGGATCTCATGAATGGAAAGATATCGGGACATCTGCCTGTAGCTTTCTATATCCTTATAAAATGACAGAAGTTTTCTGGGCAGCTCATCTCTCAAAGGTTCAGAAGAAGAAACCTTCTTTTCGTCCAAAACAGCATAGATACCATATACCTCCGCATCTCTCTCCCACAGCTCCTCAGTCGTCAATTCCTTCTCAGGGAGTGCCGGCTCCGACTCTTCTTTTTCTGCAAGAAGTCCTCTGTATATGGGCTGCAAGGTTCCTCTGGAAGCCACTATCTCTGCCATTTCATCATCGCTGAAATCATATATGGCTGAATGCATAATGGCAGCCAGAGCGATATCCTGCTCCGGATTATCTATAACATTAAGCATTGAAAGAATGGTCTCAACTTCTACAGTATTGAAGTAGCCTTCATTGCTGGTGCAATATGCCGGGATGCCCTCTTCATTAAGCACATCCACAATGGTATCCGCCCAGGCTCCCGGGGACCTTGTGAGGATCACAATGTCTCTGTATGGAATTTCTTCCTTACCGTAATGAAGCTCATGAATTCTGTGAGCTATCATACGGGCTTCCGCTTCTTCCTTTTTCATGGATTCTTCCACACTCACAGAATCGTCCTTACTATAGGTTTCTTCTGAAGAGGATTCTCCGTCTTTACCCTTATTCTCCATGAGAAGAAGCTCTGTCTCATATAAAGGCTTCAGGATATCACTGTACTCTGCATTAGGAAAACCATAGTGGAGCGCAGCATTGTCCGTATAATCAATTCCGCCGACAGGTGCCTTCATAACGCACCTAAAGACATCATTGGATGCACTGATGACTTCATTTCTGCTTCGGAAGTTTTGGCTTAACTCAACGGTAGGATAATTCACATCATTATACTTCCGAAGGAACAGCTCGGGTTTTGCCTGTCTGAAGCTGTAGATGGACTGCTTCACATCTCCTACCTGAAAAACATCCGGTCTTCCGAAACGTTCTGAAGACAAGGCTTCAATGAGAGTCTCCTGAACGAAGTTTGAATCCTGGTACTCATCCACAAGTATCTCACGGTATTGTTTTGCAAGGTCATCGGCGAGGGTGGAAAATCTCCTGTTGCCTTCCTCATCCGAAATGTAAAGTATTTCCAATGCCTTATGCTCGAGATCACCGAAATCCAGCATATGTCTCTTAAGCTTTTCTGCCTGAAATCTTTCGACGAACTCTTTCGTGATACCGATAAGGACAGTAACATGAGTTAAGCTGTCCTTTTTCATTCGTGCCAGAGTCTCCGGATCGGGTATCACTATCTCCTTCAGCATACTCTTTATGTCGTCCTTAACGCTGTCTCTCAAACCCTTTGCCGCATCCTTTAACTCTGCCTTTGATGCCTTAAGTCGTCCGAAGGTAACAGAAGACAGACCTTCAAAAAGCGACCTGATACCGGAAGCCTCCAGCAATCTGTCAAGAGCATTAAGCTCAGCGGTGAATTCCTCAATATAGCTTTCCGGTCCATCCGGATCCTCGCATATGGAAAGAGCATCCTCCATGGTCTCGATATCGTCCTTTATTCTTTGCTTAAGCTGATTAAAATAATACTTCTCCCAGCCCTTGTCAACATCCTCCCGGGACTCCTCCAGAAGGCACCTGTCCAGATACTCCATAGGCCAGGGATTGGCCTCCGCAAACTCATAAAGCTTCAGGATGATGTCTTCGATTCCTGAATCCCCCTTACCCGTTGCGAAGGAATCCACGAAGTTAAGGAAGTCTGCATTATCCTCAGAGGCATAATGTTCCTCCAGAATCTCCGCTATCACATCACTTTTAAGCAGCTTAAGCTCACCGGTATCTCCGATACGGAAACCCGGGTCCAGATTAATAGCTGCATAATTTTCGGTTATCAGCTTTTTACAGAAGGAATCAATGGTGGAGATATTGGCATTCTGGATATTTCCGGCTTCACGGATAAGCCCCGGGTCATGAGGGTTTAACTGAAGCCTGGCTTCTATTGCAAGCTTTATGCGTTCTCTCATTTCCTGGGCTGCGGCATCGGTGAAGGTCATGATGACCATTTCATTAAGAGATACCGGATCCTCCTTATCTGTGATCCGGTTTATGACATGCTGAACCAGAACTGCGGTCTTTCCCGATCCCGCAGCCGCTGCCACAAGCAGATTTCCTTCTTTATGATCTATAACCTTTTGCTGATCACTCGTCCACTTCATCCTGCTGTTCCTCCGGCATTATCTCCTGCCATATCTCCGATCTTTCCTTAACTATCTGTTTTCTGAATTTAAATCCGTTTATACGTTTGTCAAATTTGCAAATGCTGTGATAAGGGCACCAGTCACAGGCATTATTATCCTTATCGATTTCTACGGGATCTATGGCAACTCTTCCGGAGATGATATCCCGGGCGAATTGTTTCATGAGCTTGTCCACATAGTTTTCCAGGGCCTCGAACTGTTTTGTTGATGCAATATTCTTTTTACCCGTATCAACCACGCCCTTTTTCATGGTGACCGGAACAACTTCAGATTTATCTGACATATCCCTGTCAAGCAGCTTTACGATCCCGGCATCCGGGTTGACAAGACCGTCCAGCTTTAGCTCATTAAGCCATTGCTTTTCCCTGTCCTCCGGAGTTCTTCCGGGATCATAATCAAGAAGCGGTTCCTTTATCCTGTAGTAAAGCATGGCTGCAGGCAGAACCTCTTTTCCGGGAAAACGGTTTTGATAATCCGTCATGGCATAGCTCATATAGGTCACAAGCTGAAGCTGAAGGCCGTTATACACCTTCGTGAGATCAAAGGCAGTGCTGCCGGTTTTGTAATCAATGATCTTCACATAAACATGGCCTTCATCCTGAGCGATATCGATACGGTCGATACGTCCCTTTAGCTTAAGCCCGTTACGTACGTACTCAAAGCTTTTCTCAATATCTGCAACATAAAACTCTCCATGCCTTAACTGCTCTCTCAGAGCCCACATGGTGGTGCCTGCTATACTCTGAGCTTTATGTATGATATATCTGTTCCTCGCGGTGCCGAGAAGCATGCTGTACTTATAGGCTTCTGCCACTTCTTCAACATTAGCCGAAGTCAGACTGTAAAGCTCTTCGTTACTGAGATCGGTAATGCTTCTGTTCTGAGCCTCCACATCCCTGAAGCTCTTTTCGATGGCGGCATGGTAAAGATTACCTATGTCAAACATCTGTATCTCAAAGGTATCTCTTTCCTTAAGTCTGAGGCCGTACTGAAGAAAGTGTGCATAGGCACACTGACTGTACTTTTCAAGCCGGGTAATGGAGGAATCCGTGATCATATCCCCGTAGAGTTCCCTGGCCACTTCATCCTTGAGTCCGGCTTCCTCATAACGTGTAAATGCTCCGGAAATAAGCTTTGCCACCTTCTCCCGGAACTCTTCGTCATTTTTCAGAATGCTTAGGAAATTCAGCATCCTTTCATAATCCCTGCCGGCTGAGATTTCGGCATCAACTGTTTCCGCAAGCTCTCTGGAAACAAATCGTTCGGCTTCCTTTTTTGTATATATATGACCTTTCTTTCCACGCAATTTCTCTATGCGTAAATCCGAGAACATATTCTTTATCTCACCGATAAGACCTGAGGGCTTTACACCCTTTCCGTCTCTGCCCTTTGTAGGGTAACTGAGAATCAGTCTCTCGGAGGGATTAAGCAGCGCCCTGTAGATATAGAATCTCTGTATCAGCGCGCCCTCCAGCCTTCCGGGGGCAAGCTCAACACCTATATTTTCAAAGAGCTTTCTGTCTCTGTCTGAGATTATCTTATGATCGCTCTCAGCCTTCGGGATTCTGTCAGCAGTGATGCCGGCTATGAAGAATACCAGAGGATTTGAGAATCTTGAGCGGGTAAGGTCTCCGATCACAACCTGATCGGAGGTTGCCGGGATCACTCGTACAGATGCCTGATTTAAGCCGGCATCCAGGATATCTTTAAAGTCTCCTGAAGACATAAAGGTGGTTCCCAGAAGCTTTGTCATCTGATCCAGCACAGAATCTATGGCGCCGATACTTTCACGGATAGCTTCCGCTCTGTTCTGATCACCAAGAGCCCTGAGTTTTTCGGTAAGAAGAAGTACCTTATCTTTGCTCCTGATATCCTCCATAAATTCCTTGAGAGAAATGATCTTCTCAGAAACATTGGCATCCTTACCTCTTAGCTTTTTATGAAGCTTTAGTAACGGGCTCATAAGTTTATCACGGAGGGGTTCCATTTCGTCAGCATTACCCTCTTTATCAAGCCAGGTTTCACTGTATTTTCCGATGCCGCGCTTGCCGGTCTTTCTCAGGTAATTGTCCATAGCATCTACTTCATGCTCTTCGTCAGGATCATCCTTTGGCAGGGACTTGAGATATCTGGTGACTGAATCAAAGCTGAAATTCTGATCGATGACAAGAAGTGCCGAACAGAGTATCTCCGCATAGGGCGAATCCTTAAGGCTTATGGGATCATCAAAAAAATAAGGAATATCCGCTTCCGAGAAAATCTTGTATATGATGTCCCTGTAGCTTTCCGGCTCCGTCAGGATGATTCCGATATCCTGATAACGCATTTTTCCGTTTCTGATAAGTGACTCGATTTCTGTGGCTATGGCCTCAATTTCCTGTCTCTGATCTGCGGCCTCACGAATAACCAGGGCATCCCCTGCCCCGGTTTTATCTTCTTCCTTATTTCCGTATCTGTAGAGTTTCCTCTCTATAATATCAAAGGCATGACCATGATCTGTATCAAACCTGTATGCGGGTTTCTGTGCATCTCTTGGTTCTCCGGTTCCTGCATCGTACCGGTTCACGTCTATAGCCGGAGTAATCTCTACTTCAAGCTTCTTTGCCATAGCTGTAAGCTTCTTTACGGTCTGACGGGAAAGGTAGAAAAGATCCTCCGGACCTCTTTCGTCATATATTGATTCCTCTGGGTCCAGGCTTACATCGCAGGTCACCAGGGTTTCTTTGGTCACCGGAAGCACTTCCTCAAGGATGTTTAGCTGTATGGGAGTGAAACCTGTGAAGCCATCGAAGGCAGCCACGGAATCCTGTAATAGCTTAGAATCCGGCATGACTCTGTACAGCTTATCAAGGATTTCCTCCTGAGTAAGATAGCCGTGATCTGTCATATAATCCTGAAAGCCCTGATAGATGAGAGCCAGGTCATGGAGTTTACTTCTGGTATAGGCAGAGTCTGTGTGTGCAGCCGCCGCGTCAATCATATCCGGAGTGACGCGGTACTGGTAGAATTCCGATATCTGGGATTTAAGTTCATTCAAGAATCCGGGTTTATCCAGTTCCTTCTGATAGAGTTTCAGCTTGTCCTTCATGTTTTCCGTGACTGCTCTCAGGATCATAACTTTTCCCATGTCGTCGATCACGGTCATATCGCTGAGACGGATATTCTGTTCTTCGAACACGCGGTAGGCCAGTCTGTTGAAGCTAAGGACATCTATGTTCAGGATTCCGTTTCC
>JAGAXP010000305.1 GCA_017940955.1 Oribacterium sp. | reverse complement strand
TGAAGGGTGATGGTAATCGTATAAAATCTACAGTACAATATGGAAAGAAATGTGGATGAAAATTGGGTACAAAAAAAGAACATCTTTCAATGTTCCTTTTTGCACCGCCCCGTAAATTCACTTACTTTGCGTAAGATCCTTAGCAGACTTGGGCGGTTATTTTTGTGTCTTGGAATCATGCTTTCCATGCATGTAACCAAGACTGTAAAATGTCGAACATAATGCGAGCACAGCAATCAGGTCACTTATGGTGAGCATATTCAAGTTCCTCCATTTTCTGTTAGATTTCTCATAAGAGATTTCTATGATAAACAGAGGTCACAGTCCTCTGATGAAGGACTAACCGCCTACCGTTTTTACTGGTAGCACTTTTGGAATTTTAGCAAACATACATTCTTGTGTCAATCATTGAATGGTGTTTATGGACTCTAATATTTCTTCTTTTAAGCGGCGGTTGACGGAGAGGGCTTTTTCCCTTGAGTCCTGAACGGAATAGATGTAGAACTTGATCTTGGGTTCTGTGCCGCTGGGTCTCATGGCAAAC
Organism: Oribacterium sp.; assembly: GCA_017940955.1. The sequence goes on along the minus strand of JAGAXP010000305.1, from coordinate 45,784 downwards.
CAGGAGCCGTTGTCCAGGAAAAATTTCATGGCATTCTGAGGGGGGATATCTTCATAACCATCTTTGTAATCTATAACCTTCACCACCTTGGAGCCGGCAAGCTCTGCGGGGTGGTTCTCCCGGATATAGGTCATCATGCGTTCTATGCGCCTTGCTCCGGCAATCCCTTCCAGAACCAGATTCGGTTCATCCTCTGCAAAGTATCCGTACTTTTCATAAATCTCGCAAAGCACATCATAGAGAGTCTTTCCCTGCTTTCTATAGTAGGCAGCAGCTTCGGCCACCAGCATCCCTGCTGAGATGCCGTCCTTATCCCGGATCTCTTCACAGGCTGCGTAACCGACAGATTCCTCATAGCCGAAAAGATAAGTGTAGCCATGCTCATGAAGGTAAGGTATCTTTCCGCAAATATTCTTGAAGCCTGTAAGGGTCTCGAACATTTCCACACCATAGGCTTTCGCAATGATATCTGAGAGGGTGGAAGTGACTATGGACTTTATCATTGCCCCCTTCTCAGGAAGAGTGCCTGCAGTTTTACGGCCTTCCAGAATATAGTTTACAAGGAGATAACCGGTCTGGTTTCCGTTAAGCGGGATGTAGTTCCCCTCGTCATCTTTTATCTCAATAGCGAATCTGTCCGCGTCAGGATCTGTTGCCATAAGAAGCTCTGCACCGAATTCACGGCCGTAGCGCTCGCTAAGTTTAAATGCCTTGGGATCCTCCGGGTTCGGGTACCCTACGGTTGTGAAATCCGGATCCGGCATTTCCTGCTCCGGAACTATCTTCCAGTTCCTGAAACCACGCTCCTTAAGCATCTCACGGAAGGGGATGGAACCGCAGCCGTTAAGCGGAGTGTAAACAAATGGGATATCAAGATCCAACTCGTCCCCGTCATGAATCTTAAGGCTCAAAACCTTATCAAGATACTCCCTGTCGTACTCTTCGCCGAGAACCGTGATGGCACCTGACTTGATTCCCTCACCGTAATCCGATTTTTTGACCCCGGTCCAGATGTCGACAGCATTGATCTTCGAAAGCATTCCATCCGCAACTTCGCTTGATACCTGACAGCCATCCTCCCAGTAAGCCTTGTAGCCGTTATACTCCTTCGGATTATGTGAGGCGGTAATGTTTATGCCGGCCTTTGTTCCCAGGCGATTTACCATAAAGGCAAGCTCCGGGGTAGGGCGGAGAGAAGGGAATGTATAAACCTTTATGCCGTTTGCCGCAAATATCTCTGCCGCAAGCTCTGCAAATTCTTTTGAAAAATGTCTCGGATCGTGAGCTATGACAACGCCTTTCTTCATGGCTTCTTCGCCGTGGGCTATGATGTAATCCGCAATTCCCTGAGTAGCCTTACCTACTGTGTAGAAGTTCATGCGGTTTGTGCCGGCTCCGACTTTTCCCCTGAGTCCGGCTGTCCCGAAGGAAAGATCCTTATAGAAGCGTTCCTCCTTTTCGGTTTCATTATCTTTTATGGAGATGAGCTCCTGCTTTAACGGGTCTGTATCCTCAAGCCGGTCCAGCCATTCTTCAAATTTCATCTGATAATTCATTTCTTGCCTCCTGTCATCTGTAAATGCATGTTTTTTGCCATTTGTTTCTGACACACAGATGCATATCTAATCGGCTATAAAAGCATTCATTTAGCAGGTTGTTTTTTCATGTATACATCAATCTTTAAGGTTCCTGATCCGGTATGCCTTAATCGCATCATTACTTTCGATTATAACTGATATGAGCGCAAATATCGAGTCAGAGTCAACAGTTGATGGACCATGCCCCACCGTCCGGGTAACAATAAAAAAGCCTCCTCATCCGGGTTTTATCCCGAAATCGGAGGCTTAAATACACTATTTTTATGCCGCGTTTGCTGTTCCTATGAGTCTTGCCTGATACAGAGTATGCCTCAATGCGGGCGCAAGGATCAGGACTAAAACGATCTTTATGATAGTTGTGGGGATGAAGGGAATCACGCAGGCGGAGAGAGCAGCGCCTAAAGTATTGTGGGTCATGAGCATGAACCAGAGTACTCCCACCGCGTAATTAAACAGGGTGCCTGCCAGGATTCCGGCAATGGTCAGTCCGTAATATATGACTGCTTTTCTGTTTCCGTCTCTTTCTCCTGAAATCATCACTGCAAGTTCATAAAACATTCCTGCAAGGAGTGCCATAACCGGGAAGGAAATGATGAATCCGCCGGTTGGTCCCATGATGCTGCCCAGACCTCCGGTAAGTCCATGGAACACCGGTACGCCTATGGCTCCCAGGATTACATATGAAAGGGTTGCCATGAAACCGCGCCTGCTGCCTATAACTATGCCTGCCACCGGAACGATGAAGGTCTGCAGTGTCATGGGAACACCGCCGGGCAGTGGGATGTTAAACTGACTCACGATAGAGATGATCGCTGTGAATAATGCTATCAGGCAAAGATCCAGTGTTTTTGTATTTCGCATGTTGTGTCTCCTTTAAATTTGGTATATTCCGTCCGGAAAATGCAAGGGATGTGCGCCGGCCCAACTGTTGCTATGGTTAACTATTTTTTACCAACAGGTTAACTATAGATATCGAAACGGTATTTGTCAACCCATTTCGTTTTGACGGTTAACATGAGCATAAACCATTTCGTTTTGACACTTAACATGGCAATCTGTATTGAATGTCTTATATTGTTATAGGATATGACGATATTTAGGGTAATGAAATAGTTGTAGTGTGCGTTTTTCCATCGAAGGAACGATGGGGAATGGAGAATACTATGAGTATAGATATGTCTTTTTTTACGCGTTACGGGACTGTTGGGAACTATTCCAGGACGCAGAAAATGAAGCAGAAGGTAGAGCGACGTAAAAACGAAAGCGATTTTACTTCGAAAGAAGAAAAAACTGTAAAATATGACACCCGGACTACTTCCGAGAAGGTGCGGACTATGATCCAGTCCGAAGCACAGAAGATAGAAGATGCCTACAGGATGTCAGCTCAGAAGGAAGATTCTGACGAAAAACTCAACAAGATCAGAACCAAATATATGTATGGCGGCAATCTGTCTCCTGATGAACTTGATTATATCAGACGGAAGGACACAAAACTGTATTCCGAAATCAAGGCAGAGAAGGACGAGATCAAAAACTTTGAGAAAAAGCTGAAGTCCGCAAAAACCAAGGAGGAAACACAGAGAGTAATTGCAGATGAAACCAATTCAGCTCTTAGTAAAGTCAATTCTGTAACCAACAATCCTCACATTTCCGAAGCGGATAAGATGGCGGTATGTGCCGCGGAGTACAGAAAACTTGTGGCAAAACAGGAGATATTCAAAAAATTTGCGGAAAAGGGCGAATATGCTAAGCTTCCAACAGATGCCGAAAAGCGTGAAGCTGAGCGTGAGATCATGGAGGCAAGAGAAGAGGAGCTCCGGAATGCCGGAAGAACAGAGGAGGAAACTGAGAAGAACGGAAACAACTTGAACTCCGACGAAAGACCGGATACTCACTTCAAGGATGGTGATGATTCCGGGGGAAGGTCGGCTACCACAGTCAGAGATGGCAAAAGCTCCGGTACAACTATCAGGGACGGAGAAAAATCCGGCAAAAGGTCTGATACTGCTTTAAGGGATAGCGGAAGCCCCGGTAAAAAGAAGGTCTCATCAGACGGCACCAAAAAGGTTTATAAGAGCACCGCTGATGCCGAGTCCACCCCGGAAGCCCTCAAAGTTAAGCGTGCCAAAAACAACTCTGGTCGGGGCAAACTATACAACCCGGATAACGAGACCGGAGATGTAAGCAGCCATATGTGGGAGGCCTAGCCTATACCTGGACAAAAAGCATAAATATAACTTTTAGCTTATATGAATTTTTGCTCTGATAGCAAAAATCCATTTTCATTGACATAGTCCTGAAGCAAACATAAAATTTACTTAATTTAATAAACCACAAACCGTTGAGGCGGAGATAAAACGGAATATGCTCTCACAGAGAGCCGGCGATGATGAGAATCCGGCAGAATCACAGTTCCGCAAATGGACCGCTAAGGGCACAATGAAAGGCAGACGATGGTTTTTCGAACGTAATCGAAGAAAAAACTTTCGGGAATCCTGATATAATCCGATGTTATGATGGATCAGTTTTTTGCCGAGTATCCTGTGACGTAAGGCTTACGTTAGTAGCCGGAGATATGTTGGTATCTCGCAAAGCGCACATAGTATGTGAAGCAGGGTGGCACCGCGAAGATTTTTCGTCCCTGGCAGGATTTTTACCGATCCTGCCGGGGATTTTTCGATTTACATACCGGCGCAGCGGGATCTTTGAAAGGAGATTTCACAAATGATCATTCCATCTTATGAAACAGTAAAGCAGTACCAAAAGGATGCAAACTACCAGTACATTCCTGTAGCCTGTGAGATCCTGTCGGATTTTCTCACCCCCATCACAGCACTAAGGATACTTAAAAATGTTTCCGATCACGTCTTCATGCTTGAGTCCGTAGAAGGCCGTGACAAGTGGGGCAGATATACCTTTATAGGTTTTGATCCGAAGATGGAGATAACCTGTATTAACGGAGAGTTCAGGGCAGGAGGACTTAATATCAGGACTCATCGTCCGGATGACTACCTAAGACAGCTTCTGAACGAATATAAGATGCCGAAAATGCCCGGGATGCCGCCCTTCACCGGTGGGCTCGTAGGCTACTTTTCCTATGATTACCTTAAATACTATGAACCGACACTGAATCTCGATGCGGAGGATACCGAGCATTTCAATGACATTGACCTGATGCTTTTTGACAAGGTTATCGCCTTTGACAATCTGAAGCAGAAAATAATGGTCATCGTGAACTTGAAGCTTTCCGGCGGAGAAAGCGCCTATCACCATGCCGAAATGGAGATAGAGAACATTATAAAGCTCCTTAAAACAGGAGCTCCGAAGCAGGAGGAACCCGGCAGGCTGCTGAGCGAAGTTAAACCGTTTTTTTGCAAAGAGCAATTCTGCGAGATGGTTGAAAAAGCAAAGCATTATATACATGAGGGAGATATCTTCCAGATCGTGCTTTCAAACAGGCTTGAGGCAGACTATGAGGGTTCTCTCCTTAACACCTACAGGATCCTGAGAACCTTGAATCCGTCACCCTATATGTTCTACTTTTCAAGCGCGGATCTGGAGGTTGCAGGGGCTTCACCGGAGACCCTTGTTAAACTTCAGGACGGGGTACTACACACCTTCCCCCTGGCAGGAACCAGGCCCCGGGGCAAGACCGAGGAGGAGGATAAGAAACTCGAAAAAGACCTGCTTCAGGATGAAAAGGAGCTGGCAGAGCACAACATGCTGGTGGATCTGGGAAGGAATGACATCGGCCGCATCAGTAAATTCGGTTCCGTAAAGGTGGAAAAATATCATGAGATAGAGCGCTACAGCCATGTAATGCATATAGGCTCAACTGTCCGGGGAGAGATAAGAGACGACTGCGACGCTCTGGACGCGGTCGGTTCCATACTCCCGGCGGGAACATTATCAGGCGCCCCAAAGCTCCGGGCCTGCCAGCTTATAAACGATCTTGAAAACAACAAACGCGGCATCTACGGAGGCGGCATCGGCTATATCGATTTTACAGGTAATCTGGATCTCTGCATCGCCATAAGGATCGCCTACAAGAAAAAAGGAAAGGTATTTGTCAGGAGCGGTGCGGGCATAGTGGCTGATTCCGTACCGGAAAAGGAATATCAGGAGTGCATCAATAAAGCGGCAGCCGTGGTGGCGGCACTTAAACAGTCGGAGGAGCCGGAATGCCTATAAGACTTCTGTTACCCACAAAACTTAGGAGGTGAAAATCCATGATTTTATTAATCGACAACTACGACAGCTTTACATATAACCTGTATCAAATGGTGGGCAGCATGGCGCCGGATCTTAGTGTGGTCAGAAACGATGCCCTTACCGTAGATGAGATCAAGGCTATGAACCCTGACGGTATCATCATTTCCCCGGGACCGGGGCGGCCTGAAGACTCGGGAGTATGCCCCGAAGTCATACGTAAGTTAAAGGGCAGCTTCCCCATCCTTGGCGTATGCCTTGGGGAGCAGGCCATCTGCATGGTGTACGGTGCCACAGTAAGCTACGCAAAAAAGCTCATGCACGGAAAACAGTCTGACACAAGGATAGACATCGCCTGCCCACTCTTCAAAGGTCTTCCCGAAGTCATTAAGGTTGCAAGATATCACTCCCTTGCAGTTGTGGAAGAAACATTGAAAGACACCGGTCTTAAGGTCTGCGGTATCACCACTGACAACGAAGTCATGGCTGTGGAGGATCGTGAAAACCTGGTCTTCGGAGTACAGTTCCATCCCGAATCCATCATGACCCCGGAGGGAGAGAACATACTCAGGAATTTCATTGAAATTACCAGGAATAATTGCTGATGTCCACACCCGGTCTGAAATACTCTGACCGGGTGATTTTTCGCATGATTCCATAGAACCTCATGTCTATGCGCTATCGGTTTGCAAAAGCACCCTGCATAAGGAACAAAAACTTATCCAAAAATCATTCATATATTATGTACGATTATTTACGTTTTTTATAAAAATAAAATTTTTATTATTTTTTTTTGAGTAACTGCCGATGTTTAGGTTATGGAAGAAAACACAAACATACTTATCAAACTGAATAGTGTAGGAAAGATATACAGAACCGGACAGATAGTATACGAGGCTCTCCATGACGTTAATGTGGAGATCATGGAGGGAGAGCTTGTGGTCATATTGGGTCCCAGCGGCTCCGGAAAGAGTACTCTGCTCAATATGGTAGGCGGACTTGACGCAGCCACATCCGGTCATATCTATTTTGGGGGAGAGGAAATAACTGCCTTCGATGACCGGAGGCTTGGCCAGTTCAGGGCAAAGGATGTAGGCATAATATTCCAGTTCTACAATCTGGTTCCATCCCTTACTGCCTATGAAAATGTGGATCTCATGAGGGATCTGGGAATGGATATCATGGATCCTTTGGATGCTCTTGATCTCGTGGGTCTTAAATCAAAAAAGGATAATTTCCCTTCTCAAATGTCCGGAGGACAGCAACAGAGAATAGCCATAGCCCGTGCCATAGCCAAAAGGCCCAGGCTTCTTTTGTGCGATGAGCCCACCGGTGCCTTGGATACCAATACCGGAAGGGAAGTCCTGAAGCTTTTGCAGGACCAGAGCAGGGTAGAAGGAAGAACGGTGGTCATGGTAACACATAATTCTTTGTTTGCGGAAATTGCGGACAAAGTCATCCTGGTAAAAAACGGTACTGTAGAAGAAGTAGTTGTTAACGACACTCCAAAGGACGCTTTGGAATTGAATTGGTAATAGAGCATGAGTAAAAATCTGGGAATAAAGCTTATCAGGGATTTAAAAGAAAATGCCGTTCAATTCCTGGCCATCTTTTTGATGTGTTTTTTTGCCATGTTTATCATGGAAGCCCTTGACTGTGTCGTAACAGGTCTCGGTAATTCTGTAGATGAATACTATACCCTGACAAATTTTATGGACATGAGTGTTTCGGCAGCAAGGTTTTCCAGAGAAGATCTGTCCCTGATCCAGAATCTGCCTTCCGTTAAGAAAGCAGAGCTTCGATATACCACAAACGGTAAGATCAAAATAAACGGCGAAGAATTAAAGCTGGAATTCAATTTTATCGAAGATAATGAGATATCAAAAATGCATATTCATAAAGGCGTTCCGTATGAAAAGGATCGGCACGGTATATGGATAGACAGATATTTTGCGGAAAAACACGGCATAGATGTGGGAGCCAATGTCTCCCTTATCTGTGACACTATAGCCTTTGATGAAACCGTCATGGGGATAATGGAAAATCCCGACCATGTCTACTTCACTATAGACGAAACATATATAGAACCGGAGATAGGAGAGTACGGATATGCATTTCTGGATTCGGGAGATTATCCGGGACAGGATCTTCATTTTGACAGCATTTACATAGATTTAAAAAATGTAAGCAATCAATTTGAACTTACGGATACAGACAAAAGGGAAATCGAACAGGCAAAAGCGGATATACAGGATTTATTTACAGATGCAAACATCACCTGCGTGTCAAAAAAGGATGAGGGCGGACATAATGCAGTACACAGTGATATTGATTCCAATGAAACTCTGGAAATAGTTTTTCCCTTCCTTTTTATATCCATAGCCCTCCTCGGCATAGTATCTACCATGACCCGAATGGTCCTTAAACAACGAACCATCATAGGCACCTTCAAGGCGCTGGGTTTTTCCAAGGAAACGGTATTTATACACTATATCACCTACTCGGTTTTTGTATGTCTGATGGGATGTGTATTGGGTGCCATTGCGGGATGGTACAGCCTGGGACAATATGTATTTGATGTTTATAAAGGGTATTACTGCCATCCCTTTGGCAGAATGGAGCTTTCTCCGAGAATAGGGATCATTACAACTGCTGTTACAGTGATGTCGGGGCTTACAAATTACATGTCCTGTAGAAATATCCTTTCCCTTAGAGCCTCTGAGATATTGCGGCCTGCGCCTCCTGTCGTTTCAGGTGCAGGATTTATAGAGCATACACCCATATGGAAGCTTCTGAGCTTTGCCAGCAGATGGAACATAAGAGACATTAACAGAAACAAAGTAAGGACTCTGGCAGGAATAATCGGAGTTACATTATGTACGGCTCTGATGCTTACAGCCTTTGGAATGGACGAACTCAATAAGGGATCTGAGCATTGGAAATATTATCGGCTTACACCTGCAGATTTTGAGGTTGGATTTGCTCCCGGGACAGCTTACGACACTGTCTATGATTACTCAAGGCGTTTCCGGGGACAGATGGTTCAAAAGGTTCAGACAGATGTGACAAAGGACGATGAAATAGGATTGTATTATGTCACTGTAATGGATGAAGGGAATCTGTATCACTTTCAGGATGAATCAGGAAAGTATATGGAGCTGCCGGATGCGGGAGTGGCTGTAAGCGCAAAGGTTATGGAGACCATGGAGCTGAAGCTTGGAGACGTGATCAGCTTCAGGATTCCCGGTCACAGGGATAAATACAAGGCTAAGATTTACTCTGTATTTAAAGCCCCTGATGAACAGGGGATAGCCATGAAGCGAAGTTTTTTCGAACGTATAAACGGAGAGTTTAAGCCCAATACTTTATTTACCAATATGACAGTCCCTAAAAGGTATGTTACGGAAAGAGAAGAAATCCTCAGCGTTTTCTCAAAAAAAGAGTATATCAAAGCATTAAATCTCAAAAGAGCCAGCACGGATCAGGAGGTTTACTATATCATGACCATCGCAGTTCTGCTGGGAATAGTCGTTATGTACAATCTCGGCATCCTGTCATTTGTGGAAAAGGTCAGGGAGGTTGCAACCCTCAAGGTTCTTGGATTTTCAACGGGAAGCATCCGATGGATCCTGAATCAGCAGAATATAATCATAGACGGACTCGGTACCATCGTAGGGCTCGTTCTGGGAAAGAAGATACTTATATTCACCATGTCTAACATGGACTATAGTGTGGATTATATCTACAATATAAGCTTCAAGCCCTATTTATTTTCTGTGCTTGTTTCTTTTGTCCTTTCTATCACAGTTAATGCACTTATCTCTTCGCGGGTTAAGACTATTAATATGGTAGATGCATTAAAGGGAGTAGAGTAATGACCAAAAATATCAAACGCGTAATCATAGCACTTATTATCATCGCCTGTGTGGGCGCAGGTGTATGGTACTGTCTTCAGCCGGAAGAGATGATAGTTGTAGTAGCGGAAAAAAATACCATAAGTCCTGAGGTTAACGGAACGGGAAGGATTTCCGGCGGAAGAAAGATAACAGTTTATTCGGATGTGACAGGTTTGGTGGATTCCAGGGCAGTCCAGATAGGTGACAGAGTAAAATCCGGCGACAAGCTGGTGAACTATGTTGTGGACAATTCCCAGCTCCAGGTGGATCTTGCAAGAACCGATGCGGAATACAGCCAAAAAATACTGGATGCGGATAAGGATAAAAAAGCCAAATATGAAAAGATGATGAATGATTCCACCGCCCAGATAAACAACTGTGCCCAGACATACACGAGACTTGAAGAAGAGCTGAGAACCATAGCCAACAAAACCTATGGCGAAGATCGTTTTATAGCTGATGTAAAGAAGCAATATGATACGGATATCCTGAAGCTTCAGGCACAGGTAGCCCAGAAGCAGCAGGATGTAGCCCGAACAGAGGTGGAAATCAAGAAAATAGAATTGCTTACAGATGACGAAGAGGAAGCCAGCAAGGACAAGGTTGACAAAAAAACAGATAAAGCCAAAGATTACATTGATAGTATCGCAGATCTAAACAGAAAGATATCAGATATCGAGATCGACAGAATGACCCTTCCGGAGGAAGGCATGGATGCGGCTACACATGAGAAGTATCTGGAGATACAGGCCAATATGGAGACCGTTTTGAAGCTTTGGAGCGAAGCAAGATACCAAAAGGAATTTGCCCAGAATATGCTTGTAAGCAATGGGGACATATACTCCAGGGAGCAGCAGGTTGCTTTAAACAACCGGAATCTTCTGGATGCGGAAAAGAATCTTTCCAGAGCACAAGCCGGAACCAAAGCAACAGCTGACGGCATAGTGACAGCATGCTTTATAGATAAAGGTGCTTCTGTTGAAAAGGGTGCCGCAATCATGGAGATAGAATCTGATGATGAGTATCTGATAAAGATGAAGGTCTCCAAGTTTGATATCACCTCCATAAGAACCGGTCAGAAGGCTGAGGTAAGGATCGGCGACAAGGTATACGATGGCGAAGTAGAAAGGATCAATCAGTCAGCCGAAAATGATTCAAGTGGTAAGGCAAAGGCTGTTGTGGAGATAAAGCTTCAGACAAAGGATGATCTGATAGTCGGTCTGGATGCGGATGTGACGCTGAAGCTGGATGAAAAAGCTGATACTCTGGGAGTTCCCAATGAATGCATATTTGACGATGACGAAGGCTCATATCTTTACATGATAAAGGACGGTGTGGTCACAAAGGTATATGTAACCACAGGCGTAAAGGATAATGCAGTAACAGAGGTGGAAGGCATACAGGAAGGCGATCATGTGGTCATGGATCCCTCTGTAATAGAATACGTCGGAGAAGAGGTGAAGGAGGTCCTTTATACCGAGTAAAAAAAACGATGTAACAAGTGCTTATCAGGAAAGGACTTAACTATAAATGAAGATCTGGATAGCGAGACATGGCCAGACCCGTTTAAATAAAATGAGGCTTATGCAGGGACGGACGGATGAACCATTGAACGAAACCGGCATAGCACAGGCAAAGGCCGCAAGAAAGAAGATAGGGGATATACGGTTTGATGCGGTATACGCAAGCCCACTGGACAGAGCCATAGTGACAGGTTCCATCATTGGCAATGTGAGCCGCTCAGAGATCATCATTGACGACAGACTGATCGAAGCAGATTTCGGGAAATATGAGAAAAGAAAATATTATCTTATGAACCCTGCCATGGTGCTTTACTGGTCCATGCCGGAGCTCTTCCCGGCACCGGCAACCGTAGAAAAGCTTTCAGAGCTCATCGGGCGCAGCCATTCCTTTCTGAAGGAGCTGGAACAAAAAGACTACGAAAATGTCCTGGTTGCCTGCCACGGCGGCATCATGCGCCCACTTTCAGGATATCTCATGGACAGGCCAAACGGCATTTACTGGCGGCCGAAGCCGAAGAACTGCGAGATACGGGTGTTTGAATCAAAGGGCGGGAAGCATAGTATGATAGATGACATTTTGATATAAGTGTCACAAGTACCTCTCCTTAATGTGCCCGCACAAAAGCCGGAGAGATGCTTCATGACACTTATATCACATGATCCGGAAAAATGTCCGAGCCGGAGCACATGCATAATTTCTGCTTTATGCAGTGATTTATGCATATTTTTTTGTATAATGAGTTTTAAAAATACATTTTCATGAATAAAAATACTTGATTTCCTATATAAAAGTTCTATAATTTTTTCAATGATATAAATGGTGAGGTTATGAAAATACTTTCACTCATAACTTCAACAAGGTTTTTTAGGATCATCCATGGTCACTGGCTGCGGGTGATGCCGGTACATATTATTCTGTCCGGCTTTCCAAAAAACAGAGGAGGAAAATATGAAGAAAAATCTTTCAATAATTATGGCAGCGGTACTTGCCGCTGCATCACTTGCAGGATGCGGATCAAGTAAGCCTGCCGGGACAACAGCTGCTGCCACAACTGCCGCAGCAACAGAGGCTTCATCCACAGAAGCTGCTACAGAGGCTGCCGCTGAGACTACAGCAGCCGCAGAAGAATCAAAGACAGACGTCGCAGCACAGGGTTCAGGTGAAATTGCAGAAATCCCTACAGATTTCACAACCATCACACCGGGAAAACTCACCATCGGTACATCACCTGATTTTGCACCATACGAATTCTATCACATCAACGACGGAACCCCTGAGCTTGCAGGCTTTGACATTGCCCTGGCTCAGAGGATCGCCGATGATCTGGGTCTTGAGCTCCAGGTTGTCCCTATGGATTTTGACGGTATCCTCATGGAGCTTCAGAACGGCAACATAGATCTCGGCATCTCAGGTTTTACACCTACACCTGAGCGTGCGCAGACCTTTGACTTCTCTGATCTCTACTACACAGGGGGACAGGCCTTTGTGATCCGCGGCGCTGATTCAGACAAGTATAAGGATTATGCAGACTTTGACGGACTTCCTGTTGGTGCACAGAACGGCTCTATCCAGATGGATCTCGCTCAAAAGAACACTCCAAATGCAAACATTATCGGCCTTGCAAAGGTTACCGATATCATTCCAGAGCTTGTTTCCGGCAAGCTTGAGGGCGCTTTCATCGAAACACCCGTTGCAGAGCAGTATATCAAGAACTATCCTGAGTTAAAGATTGCATGGGATGTTGAATACGATACAGAGGGTTATGCCATTGCTCTCAAGAAGGGCAGCGATCTGCTTCCTGCAGTTAATGCTGTTGTGAACAACGTACTTTCAGACGGTTCAATGGATGAGTACATCACTACTGCACAGGAGCTTGCATCTGATGATGGCAATGTTTTTGAAGGCCAGCTTGATGAGAACGGTCAGGCAGCCGCTAACTGATAAAGAAAGCTAAAGTAAGCATTTATCCCTGATTTTTTCTCCGGGTTCAGAGCCCGGAGATTTTTGAGTTTTATTTGAAAGGCAGGAATATTTTTTATGACCATTAGTTGGGCCAATATGAGTAAGATCTTTAATTATGGCAACATGTTCCAGCAGGGTCTCATCGTAACTGTGCTGCTGGCATTATGTACCGTATTTTTCGGTTTCATTTTAGCCTTCGGACTTGCACTTATGCTTTTGTCTGATGTAAGACCCTTCAGAAGTCTCGAAAAGATCAAAACAGATGATATCAATAAGAAAAAACGTTATGATTTCATCGCAAGGTTCAATCCCGTACAGCTCATCGCCAACATCTACGTACAGTTTGTAAGATGTACACCTATGCTGGTTCAGATATTCCTTGTCTATTACATCGTATTTGGATTTGTTTCCTTACCCAAGTTCACATTCTTCGGTTTTATCCAGTTTGAAAGATTTTTCCCTGCAGCCGTTGCTCTTGCCCTTAACTCCGGCGGATACATGAGTGCCGTTATCAGGGGAGGTATCGAGGGAGTTGACGCGGGACAGACTGAAGCAGCAAGATCTCTCGGTATGACCAAGACCCAGACCATGTATCACATCATTCTTCCGCAGGCTGTCAAAAATATCCTGCCGGCAGTTGCCAACGAGTTCGTAACTATCATCAAGGAGTCATCAGTCTGCTATACCATCGGTGTTCAGGACATCATGTTCAATGTAAAGAGCGTTCAGTCAGCCACCTTCATCATCGCTGAGCCACTTGTTATGGCAACATTCCTTTACTTCTGCCTGTGCTTCCCGACATCAAAGATCATAGAATATGTAGAGAGGAGGATGCGTCAAAGTGACAACAGATAATAAAGCCCTCATTCAGGTCAGAGATCTGAAAAAGCATTATAATTACGGAAAATTAAAAGCCCTTGACGGTGTCAGTATCGATATCAACAAAGGCGATGTTATGGTTGTCATCGGGCCGTCCGGCTCCGGTAAGTCCACCTTTCTCAGAAGCCTGAATCTTCTTGAGGAGCCTACAGACGGAAGCATTGTTTTCGATGGTCAGGATATAGTCAATTCAAAGATCAATCTGGATACCTTCCGTCAGCGTATGGGAATGGTGTTCCAGCATTTCAATCTGTTCCCCCACAAAACGATTCTCGAGAATCTCACCCTTGCACCTCAGATCGTAAAGAATGTAAGCAAAGAAGAAGCCGAGAAAAAAGCTCTTGAGCTTCTTGAAAGAGTAGGACTCAAGGACAGGGCCAATGCTTATCCCGTACAGCTTTCGGGTGGTCAGAAGCAGCGTGTTGCCATAGTTCGTGCCCTTTGTATGAACCCTGAGGTTATGCTTTTTGATGAGCCTACATCAGCACTTGATCCCGAAATGGTCGGTGAAGTTCTGGAGGTTATGAAGGAGCTTGCCAATGCAGGCATGACCATGGTTTGTGTTACTCATGAGATGGGCTTCGCAAGAGAAGTGGGTAACCGCGTTGTGTTCATGGCTGATGGAAATATCGTTGAGGAGGGTACTCCTGAGGACATTTTTGATCATCCCAAGAGTCCGCGTCTCAAGGATTTCCTGGGAAAGGTTCTGGAAGCCTGAAAAATCCAATAGCTAAAAGGATGCATCTTTGACGGTGCATCTTTTTTTGATGACAGAAACAGAAGCTTTACGATACAATCTAAAAAAAGATGAGGATAATATATGTTTAAAGGATTTTTACCGATTAACAAAAAGGATATGCTGGACAGGGGCTGGGAACAGCCCGACTTTGTCTATGTATGCGGTGATGCTTATGTTGATCACTCCAGCTTCGGCGCTGCCATCATTTCAAGAATTCTTGAGGCTCATGGCTACAAGGTTGCCATGCTTCCGCAGCCGGACTGGAATGATCCTTCCTCTGTTACTGAGTTTGGTGAGCCCAGACTGGGTTTCCTGGTTTCTGCCGGGAACATGGATTCCATGGTGAATCATTATACCGTTGCGAAACGTCATCGAAAAACCGATGCTTACACCCCCGGCGGGGTAATGGGAAAACGACCGGACAGAGCTGCCACGGTTTACTGTAACCTCATCAGAAAAACCTATAAACATACTCCTATCATTATCGGAGGTATCGAGGCCAGTCTCAGAAGGCTTGCCCACTACGATTACTGGTCCGACAGCATTCGCCGCTCCATCCTTCTGGACAGTGGAGCCGATCTCATTTCGTACGGAATGGGAGAGCACAGTATCGTTGAGATAGCGGATGCTCTTAACTCAGGACTTCAGGTCAAGGACATTACCTGGATTCCGGGCACGGTTTATAAGACGCGTCACGAGGATGAAATCTATGATGCCGTGAGGCTTCCGGATTTTGAAGAGATAAAGAGCAGCAAGCGGAAATATGCAGAGAGCTTTGCCACCCAGTACAGAAATACAGACCCCATAAGCGCAAAACGAATATATGAATGCTATGACGGCGCACAGTTTATAGTTCAGAATCCTCCTGCCGCACCTCTTACGGAAATGGAAATGGATGATGTTTATGCCCTGCCTTTCATGAGAGCATGGCATCCGGTTTACGATAAGGATGGCGGAATCCCTGCTTTTGGAGAGATCAAGGAAAGCATCACCCAGGCCAGAGGCTGCTTCGGTGAATGCAATTTCTGCGCTCTCACCATGCACCAGGGGCGAATCGTCCAGGTTCGTTCCCATGAAAGCGTGCTGGAGGAAGCGAAGCAGATAACTAAGGATCCTGAGTTTAAGGGGTATATCTTTGATGTGGGAGGTCCCACTGCGGAGTTCCGCGGTCCTGCCTGTGACAAGCAGCTTAAGCACGGTGCCTGTGTCAATAAAAAATGCTTATGGCCGGAACCCTGCAAAAATCTCAAGGTCGACCACTCTGACTATGTGAAGATGCTTAGAGAGGTAAGGTCACTTCCGGGAGTCAAAAAGGTATTTGTCCGCTCAGGTTTCAGATTTGACTATCTCATGGCGGACTCCAACAAGGAGTTCCTGAAGGAGATTTGTAAATACCATGTTTCAGGGCAGATGAGGGTGGCTCCCGAACATGTTTCCGATAATGTTCTGAAGGAGATGGGGAAGCCTGGTGTTAATGTCTACAATTCCTTTGTAAGGGAGTTTGAGAAGATAAACCGGGAGCTGGGGCTTAATCAGTATATCGTTCCCTATCTTATGTCGAGTCATCCGGGGTCGAGGCTTAAGGATGCCATCACCCTTGCGGAGTACATCCGTGATATGGGTTATATTCCGGAGCAGGTGCAGGATTTTTATCCTACGCCGGGGACTGTTTCGACAACCATGTACTATACGGGGCTCAATCCTCTCACCATGGAGGAGGTTTATGTTCCGAAGAATCCGCATGAGAAGGCTATGCAGCGTGCACTTATACAGTATAAGAAGCCGGAGAACTATGAGCTTGTGAAGGAGGCTTTGCTCCGGGAGCACCGGGAGGACCTCATCGGGTTCGGACCCGAATGTCTCATACGGCCGAGGAAGCAGAAGCCTCAAAAGCCCGGTAATAAGATTAATAGACGGTAGTCCGTAGGTCGGAGCCGGCCTACTCATCTATTCATATCTGTTTCAAAATCAAATGAAAACCGAAAAGTTTTAGTAATATTTAAATCCTCTCCTCATGGTACTATATACGTACCAAAGAGGAGAGGATTACTTTCTGTCCGGGCAGCAATGAAAATACAGTCAGCGGACAAAAGTATGGTGAATATTATGAAAAGTTATAAGAAATATTTGAGAAAAGTAACTGCCGGTCTTATGGTGGCGGTTATGTCAACATTATCCATATCATCTACAGTTCTTGCGGACAATGAGGTTTCCGTGGTCATTTCAGAATACGGGCCTTTGAGTGCACAGATGGGTGAAACTGAGGCTGCCGTGGCAGATGAGGGGCTGGAGGTTTCGGTTTCCGATACTGTAGTATCAGATGCAGCCGGCACTTCTCAGGTTGTTGAGGCAGGAGCTTCTGTTACGGTCGCGGGCTCAGGAACCGGTTCTTCAGCAGCTTCACAGACCTCAGAAGGTGCTCAGGCGACAGCTGCCACTGCTCCAGACGCAAACCAGGCTGCTCAGATTTCGGAAACATCGGCTGCAGCAGCTGAATCCGGTCAGACTTCCGGAGCAGTTCAGTCAGCAGATTCTTCAGCATCAGCAGTCGCTGAGGCCGCAGCTTCAGAAGCTCAGACCGGCAGCTACTTCCAGTCTGCAGCTACAGGTTCAAAATTTGTAAAGACTGCCCTTACAGCGACACCTGATGTAAATGCAAACTTCATGATTCTTGTGGATGCGGATTCAAACCTTATTGTGGCAGATAAGAATGGGGAATCAAAGATGTACCCTGCATCCATGACCAAGGTCATGACCCTTCTTGTTGCATGTGAGAACATTACCGATCTTGATCAGGAAGTGGAGATAACAAGCGATATCATTGATTATGTCAATGATAATGACGCTTCAAACTGTGGCTTCAAAGCAGGGGAGATCGTAACCGTTAAGGATCTTTTATATGGTCTTATTCTTCCTTCCGGAGCTGATGCGGCTCTTGCTCTTGTGAGACTTATCGCCGGCTCCGAAAAGCAGTTCGTAAATCTCATGAATCAGAAGGCCCAGGAGCTTGGTATATCAGCAACAACTCACTATACCAACAGTACCGGTCTTTACAATGATAACCATTACACTACAGCAAAGGATATGGCATTGGTCATGAAATATGCTATGGCAAATCCTTACGCAAGTGCAATTCTCTCAACAAGAAACTACACAACCAAAGCCAGCAACAAGCATAGTTCCGGAATCAGTTTCTCAAACAAATTCCTGACCCGCATAGATACCCAGTCCACCGGCGGAAAGGCTCTTATGGCGAAAACCGGTTATGTTTCAAAAGCCGGCAACTGTGCGGTATCCTCCTTCACCGGTCCAAGCGGATCACATTATATCTGCGTTACAGGAAAAACCTCCGGAGCATGGAATGTAGTTTATGCTCATGCAGATCTTTATAAGAAATACGGAAAATGATGATCATCCGTCGCCTCTTTGGCGGCGGATTTCTTTTTATATAAACTCTTATTAAGACGATATTAAATAGGTATAGCATTAAATCCTGTGCTATAATTTTAGCTAGATTGTGTTGTGTCAGGTTTTCCATGAAAGCCTGATATGTAACACCGGTTCAAATCGAAGTGAAGTTTCACCGGACCGGCGTTCATAAAATGGAGGTATATATGTCCGGACTTTTGGAAGATCTCGTCGACCCCGCGAAAATCGTCGTGATAAAAATTGGAAGTGTTCCCAAGCAGTTCAGAGTAGAAAAAGAGCTTGCCATCGGAAAGCAGAGTTTGTTCCATTTTAAAAATGATGACAAAATCTCTTTGGAATATCCCCTTCTTGATAAAAAGCAGGGGAAGCTGAGCCATACCTTCGGAAACTGGCATTATGCCAATCTCACAGACAGCAATGTCACAACCATCAATGACGTAGAAGTGGAATTTGGTTCATATACCATCCTGAAAAACGGTGATGTTATCCGAATCAAGAATGACGAGGATATGCTCATCTTTGTTTTCCTGAAGAAATTTGCGGGAAATCTGGAGTGGAAGCGAGTGCCTCTTAATCCGGAGCAAAAGGTATATCATATCTACAGTCATGTCAGTGATTATCTGAAAAACCGAAAGGGAGAACCGGCTGCTTCTACAGATGAAACAAGGACAGAATCTGAGCATCATGCGGTGGTACGCTATACCGACGGAAGCTGGTACCTTGAAGACATTGACACCACAAGAGGTGTCCTTGTGAACCAGAACAAGATTGAAGGTTCAAGGAAGCTGGAGCTTTATGATGTTATAAACATTGGCGATACCCATTTTGTTTTTGTGGGGGACTATCTTGCTTACAATCATGAAACCTTCAAAAACCATGACCTGGAGATCCATATCCAGGAGCGTTCAGTGCGGAACATGTTTAAAAAGCAGATTCTCCTGAAAGACATTAACCTGAAGATAGAACCGGGAAATATGGTTCTGATCCTGGGAGGTTCCGGTGCAGGTAAGACCACCTTTATCAATGCTGTCACAGGCTATGAGAAGGCGAAGGCAGACATCACCCAGGGTGACCTTAATGTTTATAATGACTATTCAAAAATGAAATACAAGATCGGCATGGTTCCACAGCAGGATCTTCTTCGTGGAGACGATACCGTTATCATGACTCTTACCAATGCTGCGGAAATGCGCATGCCAAGTGATACAAGCTTTGAAGCCCGGAGATCCCGTGTCCAGGATACTCTTGATCTCTTTGGTCTTGATACGGTTAAAAATGAACTGGTTGATAAGCTTTCAGGCGGTCAGAGAAAGCGTCTTTCCATAGCTGTTGAATTCGTAGCGGATCCAAGCCTTTTCATTCTTGATGAACCGGATTCCGGTCTTGACGGAGTTATGGCCAGGGATCTTATGAGACAGCTCAGAAATATCGCAGATCAGTATAAGATAGTCATGGTCATAACACACACACCGGATCGAGTTATCGACCTTTTTGACAAGGTTATCGTTCTGGCAAAGAACAGCAGTCATACCGGCCAGCTGGCATTCTATGGAAGCATTAGCGAAGCCAGGGAATTCTTTAACAAAGAAACCATGGAAGACATAGTCCTTGCCATCAACAGCGAGGGAGAGGGCGGTGAAGGTCAGGCTGATGTTTTCATAGAAAAATTCGCAAAACTTCAGGCTGAAAAAGCGGCAGCTGCTGCTGAAAATGCAGAACCGGAGCCGGATGATGCGGAGGTAAAAACCGAAACCGGAGAGAAGGTTGCGTCTGAGAATATTACCGCCGACGACAAGCCAAAAGCCGGTCCGGTCCCTTCCGGAGACAACTCCACTCCCCCGAACCCGGAGGTGGAAGTATCACTCACATGAAGGGCACCTCGGATATATCATCCGAGAAAATATTTTGTAAAAGAAATGAGGAAGCAGCAAATGGATGATGCTATTCACACCGGAAGGTTAGGACAGATTAATATTTATCTCGGAAAGCTCTTCCGCATCTTTGTTAATGAACGTGACTGGAAAGGACTTCCCTTGTCTGCAGCCATCGCTCTGATGGTAGCTTTTGTAATGGGAAAGAGCCTCTTCACTAATATGGAAAGACTTAAGGCAGGATCCTTTGCTATTGTCTGCGTCTGCATATGGAACGGTTTCTTTAATTCCATTCAGGTGGTATGCCGGGAGAGAGCAATAGTCAAAAGAGAGCACAGGGCGGGGCTTCACATAACCGCGTATATCGGTGCCCACATGATATATCAGGCCATAATGTGCCTTTTGCAGGTCATCATCTCCATCGTGGTATATAAACTTTACGGCATCAAATTCCCGGAGGAAAGTATCGTCACCGGATCCTTTACTCTGGATTTTGCCATCACTCTGTGGATCATCACCTTCTCCGCAGATATGATCGCACTGATGATATCCTGTATTGTAAGGACAACCACCGCCGCCATGACTGTGATGCCTTTCCTTCTCATAATACAGCTGGTATTTGCGGGAGTTATCTTTTCCTTCAGCTCAGGACCTGCAGTCATAGTTGAAAAAATGACCATAAGCCACTGGGGCACAGTTGCCATATGTGCAGTTGCGGATTACAATTCACTTACTTCACATGCATTGTTCTCAGCCATATACCAGTTCAGGTCCGTGCCTGAGGTTCAGTCACTGGTGGACTACATCCAGAGGACTGAAATCCGTTACAAGATGGACCTTCTTTCAGCCCAGTCCATGCAGAGCCCCCTTTATGCAGGAACCATCGACAATATCCTCCATTGCTGGGGTGTCATCGCGCTGATCGGCATTGTATGTATAACAATCGGAATCATTTCACTGGAAATGATAGACAGAGATAAACGATAAAACCAAACCCGATAAAAGGGAGCCCACCGGGGACGGTTCTCGCCGGCGAGAACCGTCCCCGGTGGGTTCACACGTCAAAACAGGCTTAAATGGTGCATGAAAAGAGGGCTATCGCTTAGATTGGTATGATAATCATCTAAAGCGACAGCCCCTTTTTGATTTACATGGTGGATTCCAGCCAGTTCACAGAACACTTCAGTGTCTGATGAGGCTTTTCTGAGTTTTTTTCCTCAATCTGATCTATGAGGATTTCGGCTGCCTTCTGGCCTTCTTCATAAGCCGGCTGGACTATGGTTGTAAGCTTAGGGGCAGAGTATATGGCCCATTCAACATTATCAAAACCTATGATCCCGAGCTCTTTTGGGATCTTTTCTTTTAAGGGCTGGAGTGCATGATAAACCTCAGGAAGTGCCCAGCAGTTAGGAACATACACAAGGGCAGGGTGATTGGCTTTCATATGGGACTTCACAAAATCCAGAACCTTTTCACCATCTATTTCCCCATCCTTAATCTCAAGACTCTCGTAACTGTACCCATTCTCAAGTATGCAGTCAGTAAATCCGGAGGATCTTTCTATACGGGTACTTAGTCTGGAAGGATCCGCCCCGATCATAAGGAAAGTTTTATAGCCCTTTTCCATAAGCTTTTCCATGGTTCGGTAAGTGGCAGTATAATTGTCCGTCTTAACCCAGTAGGCATCGTCCTCATAAACCTTACTGTCAAAATATACGAAGGGTTTTCCTTCCCTCTTCAGTATCTTTGAGGTTTCATGAAATCCCGGTGTAGGCTGAATGATAAAGCCGTCTGCCCCGAGAGTCAGCATCCTGTTTACATAACTTGCTTCCGTCTCGGCATCATAGGAAGAATTGCCGATCAGGGTCTGAAAGCCGTGCTTTCTTGCGGTATCCTCGATTCCCTTAACAATCCTGTTGGAAAAGCTATTGGTAATGTCTCCGATGATCACTCCCATAAGATTGGTCTTTTTCTGATTCAGAGTACGGGCGGCGATATTCGGACGATAATTCGTCTTCTCGATCATCTCCCGGATCCTTGCCCCGGTTTCCGGTGACATCTTATCGGTTTTTCCGTTCAGAAAAAAAGAAACCGTAGTCTTGGATACCCCGGCCATTTCCGCTATATCTTTTATGGTTATCTTTCCGTCTCTTCCCATTCCATTACTCCGATCTGACATCCGTGTCAACCTGGCTATATCTCAGCCGCGTGCCAACGGGGACGGTTCTCGCCGGCGAGAACCATCCCCACTTGGCACCCTTTGCATAAAACCGGTAAACTCATTGAATTTACTTGATATTTTAATTCTAATTATACGAACAATCATTGTCAACATAACAGAATTCTCTAAAAGAATATTCCTTTTTACCACAGTAACAGTTCAGTCAGTGGGTCGGGGGGACGGGGTTGGTGGTCCACCGACTGAACTGTTAACTGTTACTTGTCATATGATTTTTGATATGGCATTACCGTAAGGATTAATGTATAATGAAGTCATTTCATAAATGTAAAGGCTTACATTTATCATGAAAGGATAAATTTTATGAGTATCGATCGTTTTATTTTGGCCTCCGGGTCCCCCCGCCGAAAAGAGCTTCTGGAGCAGATAGGTATAAATCCGGAGATCATTCCCAGTGATATAGATGAAAAGGTCACCACCTCTGTTCCCGGAGAGCTTGTGATCAGCCTCTCAAAAAGCAAGGCTATGGATATCTCTTCAAAGCTGCAGCTGCCGGAGAGAACCGAGGATATTTCTCTTACGACCGGTACACCTGAGTGTTCCGAAAACATGTCCCCTGCAGCATCTCATCAGGACAAGATAACCCTTATTCTCGGCGCGGACACTGTAGTCTCTGTGGACGGTCATATCCTTGGAAAGCCGCATTCCCATGAAGAGGCGGCAGAGATGATCCGGTCCATCCGGGGCCGCAGCCATCAGGTTTACACCGGCGTCACCATCATAGCAGGAGACAGCACAGGTCAGACTTCCATTGACTCCTTCGCAGTTAAAACCGATGTTAATGTTTATCCCATGACAGAAGAGGAGATCAGAACTTATTCCGAATCCGCTGAACCTATGGATAAAGCCGGGGCCTACGGCATTCAGGGGACTTTCGCCAGATACATTAAAGGCATAGAGGGCGACTACAACAACGTTGTGGGTCTCCCGGTTGCAGAAGTGTATCAGAGAATCAAGAAATATATGATATAACAATTCAGCTTTTCCTCCGAAGCGTCCTGTCCCGAATTGGTGTTCCCGTCCGGATTCACCGTTTACCGCCGACAGCCCTGCCTCTTAGGAATCTGTTTTTTATAAAGGAGCACTTACTTGTATCACTATCTTTTTCGTTTAGACAGACTTTATGACAAAAGCAAAATAGCCTGGGATGACCTTGAGTTTTCAGATATTGATCTACGTAAACTCCTTATCCCCCTGATGATTGAGAATCTCCTGACCTCCTTTATGGGTATGGCAGATTCCATGATGGTGACGCGTATCGGCAGCGCCGCAATCTCCGCGGTATCCCTCACCGATGCCATTAACACCCTGGTACTTCAGATGTTCTCGGCCATAGCCACCGGCGGCACCATCATTTGTTCCCAGTATATCGGAGCAAAGGATACAAAAAAGGCTAATGAAGCCGCCCGGCAGATAGTTCTTTCCGTAATGTTCATCGCCTTTCTGGTAATGCTTATTGCAGAGGTCTTTAATGCCGGCATCCTGAAGCTCGTTTTCGGCTCAGTGGATGATGCAGTCATGAATGCCTCCAGAATCTACTTCCGATTTACTGCTGCATCCTTCCCCTTCATAGGGCTTTATCAGGTCTGCGCGGCATTTTACAGAGCCGGCGGAAACAGTAAATATCCCATGAATATATCCGTGCTTTCCAATATCCTTAACATAATAGGAAATTTCACATTTATATTCATCTTTAAATGGGGAGTGATGGGAGCAGCATTATCAACACTTTTATCGAGAATTTTTTCCGCTGTAGTGCTGACTGTTTCCCTTAGATTTCCAAGACAGCCCATCGTGATACGACATTATCTCGTAAAGCCGGATCCCGGGATGATAAAGCGGATCCTTTACATCGGAATCCCTTCAGGCATTGAAAACGGAATGTTTCAGTTCGGAAAGCTGGCGATCCAGTCCTCGGTTTCAACCCTGGGAACTACCGCCATCGCAGCTCAGGCCATGACCATTATCTTTGAGAGCATCAATGGAATTGCCGCCATCGCTGTCGGCATGGGGCTAATGACTGTCGTCGGTCAGACTCTGGGTGCAGGCCGGAGGGAAGAGGCCAAATACTACATCGTCAAGCATATGAGGATAGGCGATTACATCATTATCCTTTCCTGCCTTCTCACCTTCGTATTTTGTAAGCCGGTAATGTCTCTGGCGGGCATGGAGCCGGAGAGTGCACGTATCTGTTTTAACATGATGATTTATATCACCATAGTAAAGTGTCTCGTCTGGGTGCCAAGCTTCATCACTCCCTACGGACTGAGAGCTGCCGGAGATGTAAAGTATTCGATGATAGTCTCCTCCCTTTCCATGTGGCTTTCACGAGTCGCCCTGTCAACCATCCTTATCCGCTTTTTCGGCTTCGGTCCCATTGCTGTCTGGTACGGCATGAGCCTGGACTGGCTTGTAAGAGGGCTTTTCTACCTTCATCGGTTCATGGGTAACAAGTGGCTCAATCATAGCTTTCTGTAATACGGCCGGTCAGCGTCGGAGGGCATCCATTTAAAACCGAGGCGCTTCGTCGCTGACCTTGACTTATGCTTCATCTACATTGTCGGAAGTTCGATTTTGAAGGTGTTGATGCCGTCTTTTGATTCTGCCCAGATCCTGCCTTTATGCTCTGTCACTATATTCTGGGCTATAGAGAGGCCGAGGCCGTAGGAGTGGTTCATGGCACGGGCTTCGTCTATACGATAGAAGCGCTTAAAAATGTTTTTGAGATCTTCCTCGGATATCTGTTCTCCGGGATCCGCCACGCTTATGAGGCACTTGTGTGAACCGGACTTCTCAAGGGAGACTGTGACAGTACCCTTTGGATCCGAATACTTTTGGGCGTTATCCAAAAGGATTTCTATAGCCTGCTTGATATGCTGTCTTGAGCCTTTAATGCTTATTCCTTCCTGAACATTTTCTGTAAGCATTAACCCCTTCTCAAAGAAGAGAACTTCAAAGGTCAGGATTTCATCGGAAATCATCTTTGAAAGATCGATTATCTCGTGAGGCTGCTTTTGTATGGCACCGTTATCGACTCTGGCAAGCTGCAGGAGACTGTCCACAAGCCCCCGCATCTGATGGGACATGGTGTAGATATTTTCGGAGAACTGCTTCTTCTGCGCATCATCCAGATTCCGGGATTTAAGCATTTCCGCATCCGTAAGTATGACAGTGAGGGGAGTTTTAAGCTCATGGGATGCATCGGAAACAAACTGTCTTTGCTGTATCCAGGCATCCTCCACAGGCTTAACTGCCCATCTGGCGAAGAAGATTGCTATAACAAGGAATACCAGGAAGCTTAGAAGTGCTATAAGCATACAGTTTCTTATGAGGTTTCGCATGGTTGCAACTTCGGAAGATATGTCAGCAAAAACGATAATCCGGTTTCTCTTTCCGTCCCAGTTTTCTTTCCCTATCGCTCCGGGATCATAATCTTCCTTATTGGTTATTTCAGGATTGGGAACTTCATTCCCCGTAATATTCTGACCGGAGCCTTCGGGTGGCTGCCCGGGACCCTCCATGCCGGAATCCTTCTGAGGCTGACCCATGGACATTGAGTTATCATCACCCTGAGGTATGTTATCTCTGTTTCCATTTACTTCCGGTGATGTCGGTTCTGAACTTCCGGCCTCCAATGCTTTACCATCTTTATCTACCTGAGGACTCTCGCCCGGAGCCGGCTGAGCTCCCGGATCCATCATTTTTATATTTGATACCATTGAACGGAAGTATCTTAGGTTATAGTCACTTAAATCTCCGATCCTCTCTGAACGTGCCAGCACATCATTTACCAGTGTCTGAAGGCTGTCTTCATCCGTAAGATCGTAAAAATCTCCGTCTGTGGCAATGATTTCCCCGTTACTGTCCACCTCAACCCTGAAAAACGGAAGCTGCACACTGGTTTCCTTATTCCGTTCCCGTCTTTCCGGACGGCGGTTCTGATTCATACCGAGAGGCACTCCTGACAATTGACTGAGCATTTTCACACTGTCCGAATAAATACGTCTGTGAGTGAGACTCAGTACCAGCCCGAAAATGACCAAAAGCATGACGGTCACGATAATCATGGTAATGGCCACAAAACGGAATCTCAGTTTCTTTATCATTTTCATAAGCATTTACCCCTCGAGCTCGAGATGGTAACCGAGACGTCTTGCAGCAACGATGCTGACATTGGAACCGATGGACTTAAGCTTCTTTCGAAGAAAACCTACATAAACCTCCACATGGTTTTCAACGGCATCGGAATCATAACCCCAGGCTTTACTAAGGATTGTTTCCTTAGAAAGATTTTTTTCCTTTGACTGCATCAGCATCCTCATGACATCAAACTCCTTGGCGCTGAGTCGAAGCTCGTTGCCCTCGCACATAAGAGCTCCGGTTTCCAGATCAAGAGAAGTATTGCCGAAGCAAAGCTCGTCTACTTCATTACCCTGACGGCGCAGAAGAGCAGAGACACAGGCAAGAAGCTCCCTGCTGTCAAAGGGCTTTGTGAGATAGTAATCAGCTCCGGAGTTAAGTCCCTCCACGCGGTCCATAAGCTCAGACTTTGCGGTAAGCATCAATATAGGAGTGCTGAGATGTATCTGGCGAAGCTTTTTTGCCACCTGATAGCCGTTCATCTTCGGCATCATGACGTCCAGTATTATAAGGTCGTAAACTCCGGTCTCTGCGTAATCCACCCCGGATTCTCCGTCATAAACCGCATCCGCGTCATAGCCCTTTTCTTCCAGAAGAGTCTTTACGGAATCCGCCAGTAGTTTTTCGTCTTCTACAATCAAAATCTTCATTATCTTATCCTTTATCCTTCAACATTTTTAAATATGCTAATGCTAAGCACCTGAAAACACTCACTTCTTTATTATATCCCAGTACTGTGAAAATCATAACTTTTAAGTCTTAAAAGAAACTGAAAATCCCGAAGAGGACTTCAGAATTCCACCGGGGACGATTCTCGCCGGCGAGAACGGTCCCCGGTGTAATTCCCGTGGCCTTTCTATTTATGATTTTTTTGTGAACTATGTTGCAGTTTGCCCATTCCTGAAAAATTTTTCAGCTTCGTTTCAGTTTTCATCTTTACAATGCAAAACGTATGAGGCTCAGAAAAGTATTCACAGATAAGGAGACTATATGTACAACAGATTCACGTATGGCGCCCTCGCTGCCGTGACCGGCATTGTGAGCGTCGTTTCATATACACCTATGACAGCATTTGCATCTACAACCCTAACCCAGAGAAAGAACGCACTGGTGAGCGCAAAGATAATTGAGAACTTCGATGTTACTCTGAACGAGCAGCCGGTTTCCAGGGCACTCTTCGCAAAAATGCTGGTCATGGCATCAACCTACCATACCACAGTTGCTGCGGAGTCCAATGTTTCAGTATTTTCAGACGTGCTTGCAACCTCAGAGTACGCTTCCTATATAAGAATAGCAGCAGAGCAGGGCTGGCTCAGTGCTTACCTTGGCGGTCTCTTCAAGCCTGATCAGGGCATCAAGATGGCAGAGGCCGAGAAGGCCTGCCTTACTCTCCTTGGGTACACCAACGAGGATTTCAGCGGCAGCATGGTGTCAAACAGAAATGCCAAAGCAACAGCCATAGGTCTCGTGGAAAACATTTCTAAGGGTGTGAACGAATACCTGACCTACGAGGATTGCGTCAACATTTTCTATAATCTTATGAAGACCAATACTTCTGCCAATGAAACTGCCACCAGATCCAACAGTACCATCTACGGCAAGTTATTTGGCTACACCCTTTCAGATAACGATGAGATCAATCTTCTGGATACCCTTGAGTCCAATCTCAAAGGTCCTTACCTTCTTAAGGTGGACAAGAGCCTTACCTCCATCATCCCCTTCAGCAGAAGTGATGCAAGCTGTACTCTCAACGGCGAGTCTTCCTCTGCGGATGAGATCGAGGACGAAGCATCCAGCGGCGATCCTGTTGTGGTTTACTATAATTCTTCAACAAAGTCGGTTTATGCTTACTCATCAACCGGAAACGATATGGGTACCATCACAGGTGAGATAACCAATATTTACTACAGCTCAAGCAACCTCATGACACCTACCTCTGTAGAGATCGACGGAACAGAATATGATGTGGGCAATGACGATGTGGCTTATGCATTCTCGGTATACGGAACACGTGAGAAGGGCAGCAAGGTAACCGTTGTATGGAGACGTAACTCTGACGGAACGCAGGAGATAACCGCAGTTGCCAAGTGATTTTGAATATGGAGCATTTCATGAAGTTAAAATTACCAGTTAAAAAAATCCTCATCGGAGCTGTAGTTCTGGCAGCGGTGATAGGCGGCATAAAATTCTACACCGCCAAAAAAAGTCAGCCGTCAGCATCCGATAACAAAGTAAAGACCGGAACCGTAACGAGACAGACCATCCAGTCATCTCTTTCAAGTTCCGGAACCATTTCACCAAAGAACAGTTACAAGATCACTTCCATGGTAGACGGTAAAGTCATTTCCGCAGACTTCCAGGAAGGAGATGTGGTGGAAAAGGGACAGGTTCTTTACGAGATAGATTCTTCCTCCATTACATCAAAGCTTAGTTCCGCAACCAGCTCCCTTGAGCGTTCGGAAAACAAGTACAGTGATGCCGTGAAGGATTACGACACGGCAGTAGCGGATTTCAGCGGAAATACCGTAAAGTCTCCCTATTCCGGTCACATTAAGACCCTCAACATCTCTATAGGTGATCAGGTAAATTCCAACACCGCAATAGCCGAGATCTATGATGACTTCACCATGAAAATAGACATTCCATTTCTTTCCGTGGAAGCAGCAATGATCCCTGTGGGAAATACAGCCACAGTCATTCTTGATGACACGCTGGAAGAGCTCATCGGTGTTGTTACTTCTGTGGATTCCATGGAAACCACACTTGCCGGCGGACAGCTTGTAAGATACATCACCATCGAGGTGGCAAACCCCGGCGGACTTACCACCGATATGTATGCCACTGCCAATATCAATGGCATGAATGCCTCAGGAAGTGCAGTTTTTGAAGCCGCAAGAGATTTCACCATTAAGGCTAAAAATCTTACTTCCACAGTAACTGTTGCGGATCTCCTCGTGAACGAAGGTGATTATGTCACAGCAGGGCAGTCACTTTTCCTTGCAGAAGCAGATGATATAGAAGACATCATTGACTCCTACAAGGATAAGGTAGACAGTGCAAAATCCTCAGTGGAAAGTGCACAGTCAAGCCTTGATACAACCTCAGATAACTTTGAAGACTACACTATCACCGCACCGATTTCGGGAACTGTTGTCACAAAGTCTGTCAATGCCGGTGAGAATGTACAGAACGGTTCACAGGCAACTTCCCTTGCAGTTATATATGACCTGACGGAAGTGACCTTTGACATGAACATTGACGAGCTTGATATCTCCAATGTTGCTGTCGGGCAGTCTGTGGATGTTACGGCAGATGCCTTTGAAGGCCAGACCTTCAAGGGAACGGTAACAAAGATTTCTATGGAAGGTACTTCTTCAAACGGTGTTACCTATTATCCTGTAACGGTTACCATGACTGAATTCGGAAGTCTCCTTCCGGGCATGAACGTTGAGGGTGTCATAATCCTTGATGAGGCAGAGAACACTCTTGCAATCCCTATCGATGCACTTCAGAGAGGCGACAAGGTTTATGTAAAGAATAAGGAAGGAGAGACCTACACTGAAGATGAGAATTCCCATGTACCTGAGGGCTTCCATTCGGTTTCCGTTGAAACTGGTCTTACTTCAGACAGCTACGTTGAGATCCTTTCGGGAGACCTCAGCGAAGATGACGAGGTTTACATTTCCCAATCCACAGTCGGCTCAGATGATGCCGGCATGATGATGGGAGGCTTCGGAGGCCAGCCGGGCGGAGGTTTCAGCGGCTCCGGCGGTCCGCCCAACGGTGGCGGCTTCGGAGGCGGTTCAGGCGGAAGCAGAAGCGGTGGCTCAGGCGGCAGAAGCGGCGGCATGGGCGGCGGTCCGATGTAATAGTCAGAACAAAAATCCATATACCGGCATGGGAACAAATACGTATCCCATACCGGTATAGTTATACTTGTAACCGCAATAAACTGCTGATTTAAATAACCCTGGTGTGAGTTTAGGAAATTATGTCATTAAAAGATTTTATCAATAAAAATAAAACTGAAAAAAGTCAGGAGAATGAATCTCTCAAAATAGAAAATTTGACAATTTCTGACACTACGTCAGATGATGTTTCCTCAAAGGATGAGGCTGATCATTTAAATAATAACAGTACTGCTGACACAGAAAGCACTTCCGTAGAAAACGAAGCTGAGGAAGAAGAACCTGACGAGTATGCCGAAAACCACGACGAAATCGCGAAGCTGAAGGCTGCCCGGGATGCAGCCTCGGCAAGCTCCGAACATGCTAATGTGGTCTTCATCCCGAAAGAGCATATCGGAGAGCTTCCTCTGCTGGAGCTCCACGACATTTACAAAATCTACAAGATGGGTTCCGAAGAGGTTCATGCCAATGACGGCATCTCCATAAACATTTACAAAGGAGAGTTCGTGGCCATAGTCGGAAAATCCGGCTCGGGAAAATCTACCCTTATGAACATTATCGGAGCTCTGGACGTGCCCACCAGCGGAAAATATCTCATCAGCGGTCAGGATACCTCCTCCATGAAGGATGACGAACTGGCAGCCATCA
Source organism: Oribacterium sp. (assembly GCA_017940955.1). Next base: position 14,742 of record JAGAXP010000305.1, on the reverse strand, counting down.
GAAACAGGAAGATCGGTTTTGTCTTCCAGCAGTACAACCTGCTTCCGAAGGATAACCTTCTTGATAATGTCTGCCTGCCCCTTCTTTATGCAGGAGTTCCAAAGGCTGATCAGAATGAGCGTGCCATGAAGCAGCTGGAGCGCGTCGGACTTTCAGACAAATGGATGCAGAAGCCGGCACAGCTTTCCGGTGGTCAGCAGCAGAGAGTTTCCATTGCGAGAGCTCTCGCGGGAGATCCCGAACTTATACTTGCAGACGAGCCGACGGGTGCCCTTGATTCAAAAACCTCAAAGCAGGTGCTGGGCTTCCTTAAGGAAATCAACGAAGACGGAAACACGGTAGTCATGATAACCCATGACAATTCCATCGCACTTGAAGCCAAAAGAATCATCCGTATCTCTGACGGCAAAGTAGTTTATGACGGAACAGCGGAGGACTATGCTAAACTCATTTAATCTTGCTCTTAAGAGCATCTGGGCAAACAAAATGCGTTCGTTCCTTACGATGCTTGGTATCATCATCGGTGTTGCGGCGGTTATCATTCTGGTAGGAATAGTAAACGGCGAGATGTCCTTTATGACCTCAAGCTTTGCCTCAATGGGAACCAACCGTATCAACGTAAATGTCACAAATCTCAGCTCCCGTTCGGTAAGCGTTGATGAGATGTATGACTTTTATCAGGATAACGAAAAGTATTTTTCACATCTTTCACCTACGGTTAATGTCAGTGCCACTGTAAAGGTGGGTAATGAAAACTCCTCAAACACTTCTGTTACAGGTGTTTCTGAGGACTATCTGGATATCATGGCTTATGACCTTGAGAAAGGCCGTTTCATCCAGTACGCAGACATTGCCGCAAGACAGAAGGTTGCGGTCATCGGACTTTATGTGGCGAAGACCTATTACGAGAGCGCCGAAAAGGCTCTCGGACAACGCATAAGCATTAACGGAACAAAGTATGAGATAGTGGGCGTTGTTGAACGGCAGACCTCCGAAAGCGACGAGATGAGCGAGGGCGGAAGTGATGATTTCGTTTACATCCCCTACACTGCAGCCGTAAAGCTGTCCCGAAACGGAACCATCAACAGCTACACCTTCACTCTTCATGATGAGTACGTTGAGGAATCCTCAACAGTCACCACTCTCATCGAAGATTTCCTTTACACCATATTTAAAAATGATGACCTGTATAAGGTCACAGCCATGAGCGAGCTCCTGGATTCCATGAACGAGATGATCGCATCCATGTCTCTGATGCTGGGCGGTATCGCAGGAATCTCACTTCTTGTTGCCGGCGTGGGTGTCATGAACATTATGCTGGTATCCGTAACGGAGAGAACAAGGGAGATCGGTATCAGAAAAGCTCTCGGTGCAAAACGTTCCACCATACTTACTCAGTTTGTCATTGAGGCGGCTGTTACCAGTTCCATGGGCGGACTCATCGGCATAGTAGTCGGCTTCATCGGTACTACTCTGGCAGGCAAGTTGATGAACATTGATGCACAGCCCTCCTTAGGCTGGGTCATCGCCTCCTTCAGCATCTCCATTGCTATCGGTCTTATTTTCGGATATATGCCCGCAAGAAGCGCGGCAACCCTGAACCCGATTGACGCACTGAGGTCGGATTAAAATTTTCTATAGCGCATAAGTCAGAATCAGGACTTATGCGCTGTTTTTTGATACAATAAATTATATTTTATTTGCGGAGGACTTCACATGCAGGATCTGATATCAGGAACAGTTGCCAAAAAGGCAGACATGATAGCCATGGGAGAGATGGGGTTCGAATCTCTTGCTCTTATGGAAAACGCAAGCTCAAAGATAGCCATCTACATAAACAGACATTTCACTTACGAGAGGGAAGCCCGCATACTTGTCCTCGCAGGTGTCGGCAATAACGGAGCCGATGCAGTGGCTGCTGCCCGCATGCTTAAAGAAACAGGCTATGACCCGGTGGTATGGGTTGTGGGAAAGCTTGAAAAAGCAAGCTGGGAATTTCTTTATCAGATGTTTCACTTTCAGAAGCTTGTCGGAAGAGTAAATCTTTACCGTGTCGGTGATGAACTTCCGGACTGTGACATTTGCATCGACGGAATCTTCGGCATAGGACTTCACCGCCCTGTAGAAGGTGTTTACAGGAGCTTCATTGAGGAGGCCAATGCTCACACCCGCGGCTTTACCCTTGCCATCGACGCGCCCTCCGGCATCAATACCGACACCGGAGAGCTTCTGGGATGCGGCATAAAAGCGGATGTGACCATCACCTTCGGAAAGAACAAGACCGGACTTATGACCGGGACCGGAAAAGAGTACAGCGGAAAGATCTTTGTTGAGGATATAGGCATCCCGGAGGAGGCTTATACAAAGGCAGAAGGGGAGCTTAACCGGACTTAAATACCTTTAATCGCATTAAAAAAGCAGCACGCCGAACAAAAAAAATTACAAAAAGGCTTAAATTTTTTATTTTTCTGTTTACTTTTCATTTGAATAAGTCTAATATGAAACTTATAAAATGTCTTAAAGTAAGGGGAAATTATGAGTGAAAACAAAATAGACATACGTATGCTCGGTGGTTTTTCCATTTCTGTTAACGGACAGTACATGGGCCTCGGGCAGAATAACAAAGCAAATTTCTTAAAGCTTATCCAGATCATTCTTTTAAATTATAAGAAGGGCATCTCCAAGAGAGAGCTGATCGACGGAGTTTTCGGCTACAAGGATCTTCTTGACGAAAACAACAGCCTTAACAACCTGCTCCATCAGGCAAGAACACAGCTTAAAAAAAGCGGTGTTCCCGGAAAGCGGTATATCGAAGGAAAGAAAGGTGTTTACTACATTGAGAAGCCCGAAGGCTATGAAGTGACTCTTGATGTAAAGACCTACACAGACGCTTGCCGTAAGGCTGCCGAAGCCGAAGATGAGGAGACAAAAGCAAAGCTTTACGAGCAGGCTTTAGAGCTTTATAAAGGTGAACTTCTTCCCGAATTTTCCACAGATAACTGGGTTATCGTTGAATCTGTCAAGCTGAAGCATCTCTTCGATGAGCTTGTATTATTCCTCGGTGATTATTACAGAAAAAAAGAAGATTACACCAGTCTCTACAAGCTTTACAGCAAAGCCAGCCAGATTTATCCTGACGGCGGATGGCAGATCAATGTTATCGACGCATTGATCCTTCGCAAGGAATACAAAGAAGCTTATGAGCTCTATAATAAAACAGCCCGTTATTATCTTGATGATCTGGAGGTTCCTCTTCCTGACGACCTTATCAAGTGCTACGAACGCATCTATGATGACATCAAGGTTGTTTCCGATGATATCGAGGAAATCCAGGCCGGTATCCTTGAGCGTGATGCAGCTCTTAAAAACAGTAAGGGTGACAGTCGCAGCCTTGGTTCATACTACTGCGCATTCTCAAGCTTCATCGACGTTTACAATGTTCTCCGTCGTAACCTGGTACGAAGAGGCAACTCCATCTTTATGATGCTTTGTACTCTGGTTGACTACGAAGGAAAACCTATACAGAATCAGGAGAAGCTGTCCTCAAGAGCCGAAGCCTTGAAGAACGCCCTCTATGCAGAACTCAGACAAGGTGATGTTTATACCAAATACAGCTCAAGCCAGTACCTCCTTCTTCTGATAGGTACCAAAAAAGAAGATTGCGGCATAATCTATCACAGAATTTCCAAGAAGCTTAAGGAACTTGCCGGTTCCCGTGCCGAGCTCAAGTACCGCATTGTTTCTCTTGCCGAGATTCCATCGGTTTTGGAGAATGCAAAGAACGCAGACCTTTTATAAGGTCCCGGTATGAAGGATAAACTTCTTATCATTAACCGTGTAAGCCGCCGGTCATTTTTGACCGACACCTTTTTATCCGGCGGCTCTGTATAAATAATTCAGGGCTTGCAGTATGCTGCAAGCCCTTTTTTGAGGAGATTTTATGAACGATAATCGTGAAAGTTTTAAATCAAGACTGGGCTTTCTTCTGGTAAGTGCCGGTTGCGCCATAGGAATAGGAAACGTATGGAAATTCCCGTACCTGGCGGGTCAGAACGGAGGAGGAATATTTGTCATATTCTACCTTATCTTCCTTGTAATCATGGGTGTTCCGGTTCTCACCATGGAGCTTGCAGTGGGACGCGCCTCCCGTAAGAGTGCAGTGCTGGCATATAAAAATCTGGAACCCTACGGCAGCAAATGGCATATTCACGGATGGTTTGCCATTGCCGGTGCTTACATCCTTATGATGTACTACACAACTGTTTCCGGCTGGATGGTTTCATACTTTATGAAATTTGCCGTCGGTAAATTCAACAATATTTCCCTGGATGAAGTAGATTCCGTTTTTGTCGGCCTTCTTTCAGATCCTGAAGAAATGATGATCTGTATGATGCTGACAGTTCTGTTGGGTTTCCTTGTATGTTCCTTCGGAATCCAGAAAGGTCTGGAAAAAGTAACAACAGCCATGATGACTGTTCTTCTTGCTCTGATCGTAATCCTCGCTATCCACAGTATTACTCTGCCGGGAGCCGCAAAGGGAATCAATTTTTACCTTGTTCCAAACCTTGAAAAAGTAGCAGAAGCAGGAAACGGAAGTATCCTAAGAGGTCTCGGCTCGGCTGTTTCCGCAGCCATGAACCAGGCGTTCTTCACCCTGAGTCTCGGCGTTGCATGTATGGAGATCTTTGGTTCCTACATGTCTGACCGCTTTACGCTTGTCAGTGAATCCGTAAGGATCTGCGCTCTGGACACTTTTGTTGCCATAGTATCAGGTCTCATCATTTTCCCTGCCTGCTTCAGTTTCAATGTAGATCCCGATGCAGGTCCGAGTCTCATTTTCATGACTCTCCCCAAGGTATTTATGAGCATGACCGGTGGACAGCTCTGGGGTACACTTTTCTTCCTGTTCATGTCCTTTGCAAGCTTCAGTACAGTAATAACCGTTTTTGAGAACCTCCTGTCCACCTCCATTGATAATTTCAAATGGACAAGAAAGAAAGCGGTTCTTGTAAACTGTATTTTCATACTTATCACAAGCATACCTTGTGTACTCGGTTACAATATCTGGTCCAATGTTCATCTGATAGGAGCAAGGGACATTCTTGATTCAGAGGATTTCATCGTATCAAACCTTCTGCTTCCCGGCGGTTCCCTTATATACCTCCTTTTCTGCGTTAGCAAATGGGGCTGGGGTTTTGATAACTACCTGAATGAATGCAACAAGGGAGAGGGCATGAAACTCCATCCGGGAGTAAAGAACTACTTCCGGTTCGTTCTTCCGATACTTATTCTTATCATCCTTATCCGTGGACTTATGTAAGAAACAGATTTTCACAATTTTTGAAAAACTATTGATTTTACGTTTTTCCTATGTTATCTTTGTACCGTATTTATTGACTAGTTGAAAGGAGCAGGCGTTGAGCCCGCTCCTTTTGCTTAAGTTTAGAGGATTTTTATATGCAGGCAAACGGTGATTACACAGTAAGGGTAAAAAAGTATCTCGATGAGATGTGCCCTAAAGAAGGGTATCAGGTAGACAGTGTTACTTTTACACTTGAAAACGGAGAATGGTACCTTAGATCTTTTATTTACCGCACAGATGGAGTTGACATGACTGTAGATGATTGTGCCAGGGTTTCAAGAAAACTGTCAAAGTGGCTCGACAAAGAAGATTTCATTCCTGAGCAGTATATGATGGAAGTATGTTCACTCGGTTTTAAAGACCAGCCTGGAAACGACGATATCATACCGGATACTACGGCTGATGATAACGCTGAGGAAACCTCAGATGATGGATCAAATGATATTATTACCGGGAGGGGTAAAAACTAATGAATAAAGAACTTAGCGAAGCACTCGATCTACTTGAGAAGGAAAAAGGAATTTCAAAGCAGTCTCTTATAGAGGCAATCGAGCTTTCACTTCAGACAGCTTGCAAGAACCACTTCGGTTCTTCTGATAACATCCGTGTCAGTGTGGATCCCGACACTTGCGATTATTCCGTAATTGCCGACAAAACTGTAGTAGAAGAAGTACTTGATAAAAACACCGAGATCACCCTTGCTGATGCAAGAATGATAGATCCCGGATATACACTTGGTTCCATCGTTCCGGTAAAGGTTGATTCCAAAACCTTCGGACGTATCGCAACGCAGAATGCAAAGGGCGTTATAGTACAGCGCATCCGTGAAGAGGAGCGTAAGGTTCTTTACAACGAGTACTACTCCATGGAGAAGGAAGTTGTTACAGGAACAGTTGACAGAGATAACGGAAGATCCATTATCATCAATTTAGGTAAGGTTGACGGATATCTTTCAGAGAATGAACAGATCAAGGGCGAAAAGCTCGAAACCAATGACAGAGTAAAGGTATACGTAGTGGAGGTAAAGGATTCTCCCCGAGGACCTCGTGTCATGGTGTCCAGAACCCATCCCGAACTTGTAAAGCGCCTTTTCGAAGAAGAGGTTTCCGAAGTAAGAGACGGTATCGTAGAGATCAAGGCTATCTCCCGCGAGGCCGGTTCCAGAACCAAGATGGCTGTTTTATCAAACGATCCTGATGTTGATCCGGTTGGAGCATGTGTAGGTCTCAACGGTTCAAGAGTCAATACTGTGGTAGAAGAGCTTCGTGGAGAGAAAATCGATATCATCAACTATGACGAGAACCCGGCATACCTTATCGAAAACGCTCTTTCACCGGCAAAGGTTATCGCCGTTATCGCGGATCAGGATAATAAAGAAGCCATGGTCATCGTACCTGACGCTATGCTCAGTCTCGCCATCGGTAAGGAAGGACAGAATGCCCGCCTTGCCGCCAAGCTCACAAACTACAAGATCGATATCAAATCAGAGTCCCAGGCTCAGGAGCAGGGTATCTTTGATGAGATGGGTATCGATTATCAGGGTGAAGACTATGAAGATGACGGTGCAGCCGAAGATGATTACGAGTCAGATTCAGAAATGATTTCTGATGAGAGCGAGGAAGTATGACCGGTATGAAGAAACTGCCGGAAAGAACCTGTGTAGGCTGTGGTCAGAAAAAAGAAAAACCTGACCTTATACGTATCGTTCGTTCACAGGACGATACCTTCAGCATTGATCCGACCGGCCGGAAAAACGGCCGCGGTGCATATATCTGCAATGACCTTGCATGCTTTGAAAAAGCAATCAAACGCAAGGCACTGGATCGTGCTTTCAAGGTAAGTATTTCTGAAGCTACAGCACAGGCACTCAGAGAGGAACTGATAAAGCTTGATAGATGATAGAATATACGGTCTGCTGGGCTTATGCCAGAGAGCAGGCAAATTGAAAAGTGGCGAGTTCGCAGTGGAAAAATCCCTTAAGGGCGGTAAATCCCAGCTAGTGATAGTTCCCGAGGATGCGTCAGATAACACAAAGAAAAAATTCAAAAATATGACAACCTACAGAAATGTGCCGTATTTTGAATTGGGAACTAAAGACAGGCTGGGGGCACAGCTCGGAAAATCCGAACGGTCATCTCTCAGCGTAGAAGATGAAGGTTTCGCAAAAGCGATGATCAAATATATTGACGGAGGTAATGTGAATGTCAGATGAGAACCAGAAAGAAAATGGATTAAACAGCAAGGAAGCTAAGAAGGAAGAGGCACCAAAGAAGAAAAAGCTTGCTGTGGTTTTCCATTCCCAGAACTCCGCTAATCATAAAAACCATCCACTTGGCGGAAAGCTTTCTTCAGCCAAGGAGCAGGGCGCACGTAAAACCAGATCTGCTGCAGAGTCAAAGGAAAAGGAGCAGCCTAAGAAGACAAGCCCCAACGGAAGACCGCTTCCTCCCGGAACAGCAAGAGTCACACCTCTTCGTGAGCTGAATGAAATTCAGCGGCGTCAGGCTGAAGAAGAAGCCAAGGCCGAGGCAGCACGTAAGGCAGCTGAGGAAGAAGCAAGAAAAAAGGCCGAAATAGAGGCTAAGGCAAGAGCGGAAGAAGAAGCAAAGGCTGAAGCAGCACGTAAGGCAGCAGCGGAAGAAACAGCCAGAAAGGCTGAAGCACGCTCTTCAGCTTCCATCGAAGGAAGATCCGGCGATCAGAAGCCCCGTATGGACAGAAATACAGGCGACCGTCAGCCGAGAACCGGTTTCGCACCGAGAACCGACCGTGGAGACAAACCTCAGGGAGGTTTCCATAAGGACGGCGCAAGACCTGCCGGCACAGGAAGACCGGCAGACCGAAGCGGTCAGCAGAGACCGGGACAGAGACCTGCAGGTGCAGGCTTCGGCGGTCAGAGACGTACGGACAGTTCAGCTGCAGCCGTAGATATTTCTTCAAAGCCAACAGCCAACAGAAATGCGTACAAGCCATCAGACAAGAATTTCGGAAATAAAAATTTCGATAACGAGAGAGCTGAGGCAGCCAAGAGAAATCGTACCAATCGTAAGCAGAATAAGTACACTGCAGAGCAGTCTTACGAGAGAGACGATGAGATGGCAGCACGCAAGAAGAAGACCGGAAAGGGTGCATTTATCAAGCCTGAGGTTGTTAAGCCTGTTGAGGAAGAGATCAAGTCCATCACAATCCCCGAGGTTATCACCATCAAGGATCTTGCGGACAAGATGAAGCAAAAGCCTGCCGATATCATCAAGAAGCTCTTCATGCAGGGCCAGATGGTAACTCTCAATACCGAGCTTTCCTATGAAGAAGCCGAGAATATCGCAGTTGATTACGATATCCTTTGCGAGATGGAAGAGAAGGTAGATGTTATCGCCGAGCTTGTTAAGGATGATATCGAAGACCAGGAAGAGGATATGGTACAGAGACCTCCTGTAGTCTGCGTAATGGGTCACGTTGACCACGGTAAAACATCTATCCTTGATGCTATCCGTAATACAAATGTTACAGCAAAGGAGGCCGGCGGTATCACTCAGTCCATCGGTGCTTACCAGGTATCCGTTAATGTTAACGGCGAGAATCGTCTCATCACCTTCCTTGATACACCGGGACACGAGGCATTCACAGCCATGCGTATGCGTGGTGCACAGTCAACAGATATCGCTGTACTTGTAGTTGCAGCGGATGACGGTGTTATGCCTCAGACAGTGGAAGCTATCAACCATGCAAAGGCTGCAAACACTCCTATCATCGTTGCCATCAACAAGATTGATAAGGAAGGTGCAAACCCTGACCGTGTTAAGCAGGAGCTCATGAAATATGACCTTGTTCCTGAGGATTACGGCGGAGATACCATCTGTGTACCTGTTTCTGCAAAGAAGGGTATCGGTATCGAAGATCTTCTTGAGAACGTAGTTCTTGAGGCAGACGTTATGGAGCTTAAGGCTAACCAGAATCGTTCAGCTTACGGTGTTGTTATCGAGGCAGAGCTTGATAAGGGACGTGGTTCCGTTGCCAGACTCCTGGTTCAGAAGGGAACTCTTCACCAGGGTGATGTAGTTGCAGTAGGTTCCGCTTACGGCAAGGTTCGTGCCATGACAGACGATAAGGGCAGACGTATCAAGAAGGCCGGTCCTTCACAGCCATGTGAGATACTTGGTCTCAATACTGTTCCCAATGCCGGTGAGATTTTCCAGGTTAAGGACAGCGAGAAGGAAGCCAAGGCTTATGCTGCTGCCTTCGTAACAGAGAACAAGCAGAAGATGGTTGAGGAATCCAAGAAGAAGGTATCTCTTGATGCACTCTTTGACCAGATCAAGGCCGGCGAGATCAAGGAACTTCCTATCGTTGTCAAGGCTGACGTTCAGGGTTCAGTTGAGGCTGTTAAGGATTCCCTTGAGAAGATCAAGAACGATGAGGTTCAGGTTAAGGTTATCCATTCAGGTGTTGGTGCCATCAACGAATCCGATGTGGTTCTTGCAAGTGCTTCCAATGCTATCGTCATCGGTTTTGACGTTAAGCCTGATGCAACCGCAAAGGAAATCGCAGAACGTGAGCATGTTGATGTAAGACTTTACAACATTATCTATAAGGCTATCGAAGATATCGAGGATGCCATGAAGGGTATGCTTGCTCCTGTTTATGAGGAGAAGGTTATCGGTCATGCAGAGATCCGTCAGATCTTTAAGGCCTCCGGCGTTGGTAACATCGCAGGATGTATGGTTAAGGACGGTCTCGTGCAGAGAGGTGCCAAGGCCCGTATCATGCGCGGACCAAAGCAGGATCTGGTATTCGAGGGCGAGATTGCTTCCGTAAAGCGTTTCAAGGACGATGTAAAGGAAGTAAAGGCAGGCTACGAGTGTGGTCTTGTATTTGAAGCCTTTAACGAGATCGAGATCGATGATTATGTTGAAGTCTATGTAATGGAAGAGGTTAAGCGTTGAGAAAAAATTCCGTTAAAAATACAAGAATAAATGCCGAGGTCATGAGAGAGCTTTCCGTAGCGATCCGTGACCTCAAGGATCCCCGCATTTCACCTATGGTGTCTGTTACCGGTGCCGATGTAACTCCCGATCTTCAGTATTGCAGAGTTTACATTTCAGTACTCGGCAGCGAGGAATCCCTTAAAAAGACCATGGAAGGCTTAAAGGCCGCCAGTGGTTTCCTGCGTCGTGAACTTGCTCAGACCGTAAATCTCCGTCACACCCCGGAGCTTCAGTTCATTGAGGATCACTCCATAGAGTATGGTGCCCATATGGAAGAGCTTATCAGCAGGGTTGCGAAAGAAGATGCGGAAAAGCATGTTGATCAGGAAGAAGATCCTGCTCAGGATCCTGACACAACAGAAGAAGTATGATCATTGACAGGCAGAGGTGCATCCATGCATTTTCTGCCTCAATTTCTATAGAGGAAAAAGAGTTTGATGAACGAATTTGAAAAGTTGATAGAAGCAGCAGAAAGCATTTGCATTCTCGGACATACAAATCCCGATGGCGATTGTCTCGGTTCCACCCTCGGTACAAAGCTTTATATACAGGAGCGTTACCCTGACAAGAAGGTCAATGTTTATCTCCAGCCCGCTAATGAAAAATTCAGGTTCATGCCCGGTTTCGACGACATTATACATGTTCCTTCAGACCGTAAATACCGTTTATGCATCATTTGCGATTGTAACGGCTATGACAGGGTAGGTGACTTCAAGGTGCTTGCCGAGCACGCCGATAATATCTATGTTGTGGATCACCACATTCCCGGAAACCAGAAATTCGAGAAGTGCACTATCATCCCTGAGGCTTCCAGCACCTGCGAGGTTGTCTACGACCTCATGGATGACAGCTACGTTACTAAGGAAGCCGCTTCCTGTCTCTACCTTGGCATGGTACATGACACCGGAGTTTTCAAGTACAACTGCACCTCCAGACACACCATGGAGCTGGCAGGACAGCTTATGTCAAAGGGAATAGATTTCGACTCCATAATTGATGATACCTACTACACAAAGACCTATGCACAGCAGCAGGTTTTGGGTCGCGTCCTTACGGAAAGTCTTATGATCATGGACAAGCGGTGCATAGCCGGATGGCTTACCTGCAAAGATATGCGATTTTATAATGTCACCTCAAAGGACATTGACGGCATTGTAAGTACCATGCGCGAAACCAGAGGTGTAGACTGTGCTGTCTTCATTTACGAGATGACCAACCAGAACTATAAGGTGAGCTTAAGAAGCAACAACAATATGCTGGATGTAGCAAAGGTGGCTTCCCATTTCGGCGGCGGCGGTCATAAGATGGCAGCGGGATGCTCACTTCAGGGATCACATTTTGATGTGATAAACAACATTACAAAGGAGCTTTCTAAGCAGCTGGATGCGCCCGGATTTATTTCAAACAGCGCCCAGTGATAAGATAACCAATGGATGGAATAATAGTTGTAAACAAAGAAAAAAACTGGACCAGCTTTGATGTCACTAAAAAGCTACGTTCGATCCTTCATGAAAAGAAGATAGGTCATACAGGAACTCTTGATCCTCTGGCGGAAGGAGTTCTGGTAGTATGCGCCGGTACGGCCACAAAGCTTGTGGATACCATCTCCGGCACAGAAAAGGTCTATGAGGCCGAAATGCAGCTTGGTATAAATACAGATACAGAGGATATAACCGGAGCTGTATTGGAGGAGAAGCCTGTCAATGTTACCGAAGATGAGATCCGGGATGCTATTGCCTCTTTTATAGGAACTTATGATCAAATCCCACCCATGTACAGTGCCAAAAAGCTAAACGGCAAAAAACTATATGATCTGGCCCGGCAGGGGAAAACCGTTGAACGTAAAGCAAACAGGATTACAGTTCACGACATTAGAATACTTGATATCCGGCAGCCTTACGTAAAAATTGAGGTCACCTGTTCTAAAGGCACCTACATCAGAACCTTATGTAAGGACATAGGCGAAAAGCTGGGAACAGGAGCTGCCATGACAGCTCTGCTCCGCAAAAGAGTCGGGAAATATACATTGGCAGAAAGTCATACCATATCTGAGCTTTCGGAGCTGGAACAGAAGGGTGAACTCTATTCCGTTGTAAAGCCGCCTATCTTCGTTCCGGAGCCCGCAGTTGTTGCCTTCGGAAAATTTGACGGAAGCCATAAGGGGCACCAGCTCATTTTTGAAAATATGTTTTCCATTGCTAAAAGCAAGCATTATAAAACAGCCGTACTTACATTTTCACAGAATCCGGACAATCTTTTTTCCGGAACCAGCAAAACCTCCATCTCATCAAGCGAGGAGCATATCACAAGACTCAGAAATCTCGGTTTCGATTATGTATTTTCATATCCCGTGAACCGGGACACCATGAAGGTTCCGGCGGAGTTCTTTTTAAGAGATGTGCTTATCGAGGGCATGAACGCAAAGGACATCGTCGCAGGAACCGACTGCCGATTTGGTCACAAGGCTCAGGGCGATGCAGAAATGCTTATGGCTCTTCAGGAGAAATACGGTTACACCGCACACATCATCAAGAAACGTCAGGTTCTTGATGAGAACGGTAACTCAAGGGAGATATCCAGTACCTTTATCCGTGAAGAGATCCAGAAGGGAAATGTTAAGCTGGCAGCAGATCTTCTCGGAAGGCACGTAGCTTTAAGCGGTACAGTCATCCACGGAAAACATATAGGCTCAACGGTACTTGGTTTTCCTACCGCGAACATCCTCCCAACCTCAGGAAAGACCCTTCCGAAGGCCGGAGTTTATATCTCAAGAGTTCTGGTGGGACAGGAGCTTTTCAGAGGCGTCACCAATATAGGTACCAATCCCACCGTATCGGATGATAATCCGGTAAGCGTGGAGACCCATATTGTTAATTTCAATAAGGATATATATGGTCAGAAGATCCGCGTGGAATTCATGGACCGGATCAGAGATCAGGAAAAGTTTGCGTCCCTTGAAGTCCTGAGACATCAGCTGGAAAAGGATGTGGATGCGGCAATGCATTATCCGATGGATTTATAGAAGCAGCCGTTCAGCCGGGGCACATGAAGGGGCTCCGGCTAAACTGAAAAAAACGGAAGAAAGCTTGTTAATGTATTCTTTTAGCTTTTCTATGTGATATCGGCATAATGCGTCTATGGAAGGAGAACGAAATGAGTACAGAAAAAGAACTGCAAAATAAAGTGAATCCTGTAGGGAACACTGCAGTAACGACACTTGCCCTTAAAGCTGCGGCTGGTTTAAAAAGGGCAGGAGAGGTGTATATGCGCCTTGGCTTTATGAATGCGCCGAAGAGTGATGACGGACCGGATGAGCTGACAAAGCTCTGCTATATCGCTATACATGATATGCGCCATGAGACGCTTGACCGCATGATCGAGGAAGCAGGGATGCCGTACGTGTTTGACCTGCCCTGCGGGTACACGCACCGCGGCCTTGATATGGCGGACGCAGGAAAAAAATATATTGGCGGAGATCTCCCGGCGGTCATTTCGGACATAAAGCCTGTGATAGAGGCAATGGCGACCCCGGATGAGCTTAAAAAAATCAGCTTTGCTGAGGTGGATGTTACCGACCTTACTTCCATGCTGAGTGCAGTAAGATCCGCAGACGGTGAGATCTGCATCGTGACTGAGGGACTTACGGTATACCTTAACAAAAGTGAAAACCGGCTTCTGTTTCAGAACATCGCTAAGCTGCTTTCGGAAAAGGGAGGCTGCTGGCTCCTTACCGATCCTGAGACCCTTGCGTATTACATGGCGGTGATCACAAGCGTTGCGGGGGATAGAGCCCGGGATGTGATGGATTATGCAGCAAAAAGCTTCTCGTCGCAGTCGGACGTTGATATCCTTTCCACTGCAGTGGCACTGGAGGATGTCCATCAGTCAGACAGCACGAATCTGCACGGCGGCGTGGATTATGAGGCACTTGAAAAGGGTGCCAATTCGTTCGGTCTACGCGTGGAGAAGGTGCCGTATTTCAGGGAGGATCTTGAGCTTGCAGTGTATCCTATGATGCCGGAGGAAGCGGTTGTGAAAATGAAGGAAGCCATGAAAAAAATTTATGTATGGAAGCTTACCTTCGATGCCGGTCTTCTTTCTGCCGCAAAGGGCGGAGGCTCCGATGAAAATATGAAATTTTCGGTAACAGCCCAAAGGAAGGAAAGTGAGCTTGCCATGAAGCTTTCCGGTCGGGTCGATACACTCACCGCACCCGAATTCTTAAAGGCTTGGGAAACAGAAGGCAAGGAAGGTGGGATTTCGTCGGTTACCATTGATTGTACGGACCTGCAGTATATTTCGTCAGCGGGGCTCCGGGTAATGATGATCATAAGAAAGGCTCTTCCGGATTCAGGACTGATGCTTAAAGGAGTAACCCCCGGTGTCAGGGAGATC
>JAGAXP010000031.1 GCA_017940955.1 Oribacterium sp. | reverse complement strand
GAACAGATGGTGCATTCATGTACGAACCAGATGCACGTCAGTGCATATGGGGCGTACATGAATGCGCCAGATGTACTTTCAATCTCGTGGCCCGTCACCCATCCCTTCCATTTTCCGTCCGGAAATACAAGATATTCATTTAAAATATTTAACATAATATCCCGTGTGTAGTAAAATACACACGGGACTTTTTTGTTTACAGAGGATTCCACCGGGGACAGTTCTCGCCGGCGAGAACCGTCCCCGGTGGAATCCTTGTCCAAATAATTTGATCACGGAGGAACGCCAATGAAGCTTTGGGGCGGCAGATTTACAGAAGCAGAAGATGCATTAACAGAAGCATTTAACGAATCACTCAGTTTTGATAAACGCATGTACAGACAGGACATCAGAGGATCAATAGCACATGCAAAAATGCTTGGAAAACAAAGCATCATCTCAGAAGAAGACAGCGAAGCCATCGTAAAAGGCCTCGAAGGAATCCTTTCCGACATAGAAGAAGGAAAACTGGTAATAGGTGGCGATGCCGAAGATATTCACAGCTTTATAGAGGCAGAACTCACAGAACGCATTGGAGAAGCAGGAAAAAGACTTCACACAGGACGCAGCCGTAATGATCAGGTAGCCCTTGATATGAAGATGTATACCCGCGACCATATGGACAGCATGGCGGAAGAGATCAAGGAACTCATCAGCACCTTTGAAAAGCTGATAAATGAGAACCGTGACACATATATGCCGGGCTTTACACACCTTCAGAAGGCACAGCCAACAACCCTTGCACATCACATGGGGGCTTATAAAGAAATGCTTCAGAGAGACCTTAGCCGTCTCAGCGACACAAGAGAGCGCCTTAACGAGTGCCCCCTTGGAGCAGGAGCCTTTGCGGGAACCACTTATCCTCTGGACAGAGACTATACAGCAAAACTACTGGAATTCAGAAAACCAACAAACAACTCCATGGATTCCGTATCTGACAGAGATTATCTTCTTGAATATTTATTCGATCTTTCAACCATACAGATGCATCTTAGCCGTTTAAGCGAAGAAATCATTATCTGGAACTCCAATGAGTACCGGTTTGTCCGCATATCAGACGCCTATTCCACCGGCTCAAGCATTATGCCGCAGAAGAAGAACCCGGATATAGCCGAGCTTATCCGCGGAAAGACCGGACGAGTATATGGTGCGCTTCAGAGCCTTCTGGTTGTTATGAAAGGACTTCCCCTTGCCTACAACAAGGATATGCAGGAGGATAAAGAATTTGCTTTTGACGCCATGGATACCGTTCTTGATTCCGTAAAACTGATGAACGGCATGCTCAGCACCATGACCTTCAACAAGAACCGCATGGAGGATTCAGCAAAGCGTGGCTTCACCAATGCTACAGACGTTGCAGATTACCTCGTAAGAAAAGGCGTACCCTTCAGAACAGCTCATGGCATCGTAGGAGAGCTTGTTCTCTTATGCGAAGAGAAGAAGTGTGCCCTCGACGACCTCACACTTTCAGATTACAAGAACATTTGCGACAAAATAGATGAAGACATCTATGACGCCATCTCCCTCGAGACCTGCGTTAAAAACCGTAAAACCACCGGCGCTCCCGGAGAGTTGTTGTAATTATCTATTTTATAAATATTCATTATTTTTTTAGGTAAACGGATAAGGAAAAGCAGGTCAGAGCCGGAGGGCATTCATTTATAAACGTTGAGCTGAGTCTAGAAAAATCAAAATCGGACCCCTTAGAGGCTCTTGGTTCCCTTTTCCTTAGCCCCCTCGCCAAGTCAGAGTTGTCATAAAGAGAATCTCTGACATTGGCGAGGGCCTAGAGCCTCTTAGGGGTCCGATTTTAGATTTTTCAGACGAATGCGACTCGTTTATAAATGAATGCCCTCCGGCTTTGACTGTACCATTATATGTATAAATATGCCACAAATATGCATCCGATGAAGTTTTATACAAGATAAAACGACTAAATATGCATTTTTATACAAATAACACTTGCATTTTCATGCAAGAAAGCGTATTATCCAAACATCAGTAAAGTAAATGCTTTTTGAAGAAGTACTTACCACACTTCACAGGATAACCTGTAAAGTCAAAAAGTTTTGAAAAGGAGAAAAGATATGGGCAATCTTACACCAAAGAACAACACACAGGGCGAGAAAGTAGTACTCGCGTATTCCGGCGGACTTGACACAACAGCAATCGTACCCTGGCTTAAGGAGACATTCGGCTATGAAGTAATCTGCTGCTGTGTAGACGTAGGGCAGGGCAATGAGCTCGACGGACTTGCTGAGAGAGCAAAGCTTTCAGGAGCTGCAAAGCTTTACATCGAAGACATTACCGACGATTTCTGTGACAACTACGTTGTACCCTGCCTACAGGCAGATGCAACTTATGAGAATAAATATTTACTTGGTACATCCATGGCGAGACCGGCCATCGCAAAGAAGCTGGTTGATATAGCACGTAAGGAAGGCGCAAAGGCAATCTGCCACGGAGCTACAGGAAAGGGCAACGATCAGATCCGTTTCGAGCTTTCCATCAAGGCTCTCGCACCTGACCTTGATATCATCGCTCCATGGAGAATGACAGATATCTGGACCTTCCAGTCACGTGAAGATGAGTACGATTACATTAAGTCAAAGGGAATTCCTCTTACATTCTCAGCGGACAATTCATACAGCCGTGACAGAAACATTGTTCATATCTCACATGAGGGACTTGAGCTTGAGGATCCTTCACAGGAGCCGAATTACGACCACATGCTGGTTCTTTCAAACTCTCCCGAAAAGGCACCGGACAAGGTTACAGACGTGGAGATCAAGTGGGAGGCAGGTATCCCTGTTGAGCTTAACGGCAAGAAGATGTCAGTAAAGGACATCATTATAGAGCTCAACAAGCTTGGCGGAGAGAACGGCATCGGTATCATCGATATCGTTGAGAACCGTGTAGTAGGTATGAAGAGCCGTGGTGTTTATGAGACTCCGGGACTTACCATCCTTATGGAGGCACATAAACAGATTGAGGAGCTGATCCTTGACCGTCAGACCATGGAATTCAAACAGATGGTAGATGTTAAGTACGCTCAGGTAGTATATGAGGGTAAGTGGTTCGATCCTCTTCGTGAGGCCCTTCAGGCATTTGTAGAGTCAACACAGAAGTATGTTACAGGTGTCACAAAGCTTAAGCTTTACAAGGGTAACATCACAAAGGCAGGAACAACTTCACCATATTCACTTTACAATGAGTCTCTTGCATCCTTCACAACAGGAGATCTTTACGATCACCATGACGCTTCTGGATTCATCACCTTATTCGGTCTTCCCGAGAAGGTTCGCGCAATGAAGATGCTTGAGGTTAAGAACCTTCAAAATAACAAATAAATCCGGTAAGAACTTTGTATGATGCCTTCATCGGACAAAATAAGATCAGGCATTATAGAGAGTTTGCTCATAGAATGAAGCTCTTCGGCTCGGTAAACCGAAGAGCTGAGTTCACATTTAGAGTAAAATAGAGGTTCGATAAATGAGTATGATTTCAATAAACGGCGGTGTATGTGCCGCTCAAGGTTTCATGGCAGCTTCCTACGCTGCAGAAATTAGAAAAAAAGGCCGTGACGATATGGCCATGATCTTTTCAAAAGAGCCCTGCACAGTGGCAGGAACCTTTACCTCCAATGTTGTAAAGGCTGCTCCTGTAATGTGGGATAAAAATATTGTGAGCTCCGGAAAACCGGTGCATGCGGTAGTTGTTAATTCCGGCATCGCCAATGCATGCACCGGAAAAGAAGGTATGGATGCCTGTAAGGCAGAAGCACAGTGTGTTGCAGAGCACTTCGGGGATGCATTTTCCGCAGAGTCAGTACTGGTAGCTTCCACAGGTGTCATCGGCATGCAGCTTCCGGTGGAAAAGATGCTTAATGCCATCTCAGAGATGATCCCGCTTCTCGACAGCGATGAGGCTCACGGAACCTCGGCAAGCAAAGCCATTATGACCACCGATACTGTGAACAAAGAATTTGCAGTGGAGTTTGAACTTGACGGCAGGAAGGTTCATATCGGCGGAATGACAAAGGGCTCCGGCATGATCCACCCGAGAATGTGTACCATGCTTTGCTTCCTCACAACAGATGTTGCCATCTCAAAGGAGCTTCTTCAGAAAGCTCTCAGCGAAGATGTTGTTGACACCTTCAACATGATTTCCGTTGACGGTGATACCTCAACAAACGATACCTGCGTAATCCTTGCAAACGGCACCGCAGGCAATAAAGAAATCATTGACGATGATGAGGATTTCGAAATATTCAAATCAGCTCTTCATCAGGTTAATGCTACCCTCGCCACAAGAATGGCTGCAGACGGAGAGGGAGCTTCACACCTTTTCACAGCAAAGGTTGTCGGGGCGAGAAATAAGGATGAGGCGAGAACATTGGCAAGATCCGTCGTTTCCTCAACCCTCACAAAGGCAGCAATTTACGGAAGAGACGCAAACTGGGGACGAATCCTCTGTGCCATGGGTTACAGCGGAGCTGAGTTCGATCCCGAAAAGGTGGATCTCTATTTCGTTAATGATATCGGAAAGATAGCTGTTTACAAACAGGGAGTACCCCTTGATTTCGATGAAGATTTTGCGGCTGAGATCCTGGGATATCAGGAAGTTACAGCCCTTATAGAAATGAACGAGGGCGTAGAGACAGCCACTGCCTGGGGCTGCGACCTCACACATGAATATGTAGACATTAACGCAGATTATCGTACGTAAGGAGAAAGAGATGGACATTTCACAGGAGATAATGAATAAGGCCGCAACTCTGGTTGAGGCACTTCCATATATTCAGAAATTTCAGGATAAAGTAGTTATAGTAAAGTACGGCGGATCAGCCATGACAGACGAGAACCTCAAGATGCAGGTTATGCAGGATGTGTCTCTTCTTAAGCTGGTTGGACTTAAGCCTATCCTTGTTCACGGTGGCGGAAAGGACATTTCTAAATGGATAAGCAAGGTCGGAAAAGAACCAAAGTTTGTAAACGGACTCAGAGTTACCGATGATGAAACCATGGAAATCGCTGAGATGGTACTGAACAAGGTCAATAAATCCCTCGTTCAGCTTATCAATAACCTTGGGGGAAAATCAGTCGGAATCTCCGGCAAGGACGGAAATCTCCTGAAGTGCGTAAAGAAGTACAGCAACGGAGAGGATATCGGTTTCGTAGGTGAGGTTGTGGATGTAGATACAACCATCATCAAGGATCTTCTTGAAGACGATTTCATCCCGGTTATCTGCCCTGTAGGCTATGACGATCACGGCCAGACCTACAACATCAATGCTGATGACGCAGCCTGCGCGATTGCAGCCGCAATGCATGCCGAGAAGCTTGCATATCTCACTGATGTAGAGGGAGTATACAAAGACTTCGAGGACAAGAATTCTCTTATCAATACCTTAAGCCTTGATGAGGCTCAGGACATGATCAATTCAGGAATTCTCGGCGGAGGAATGCTTCCTAAGCTTCAGAACTGTATAGATGCCATGAAGAAGGGTGTTAACAGAGTTCATATACTTGACGGAAGAGTACCTCACTGTCTCATGCTTGAGATATTCACCAATCAGGGAATCGGAACCATGATTGAGAAATCAATTGATAAAGCATTTGACTGAGCGGAGGGATAACAATGAAGTTTATGGATGATTCCATAGTAAAAGGCAATGTTGTAAATGACCGTGTCATAAATGATGGAGAGAATGTTTTTTACAAGACTTATAATCGTTTTCCTGTGGTATTTGATCATGCGGAAGGCGTTTATCTCTATGATGTGGGAGATAAGAAGTATCTGGATTTCGGAGCCGGAATTTCGGTTTGCGGCCTGGGATACGGAAACGATCTTCTGAACCATACGATGAAGTCTCAGATCGACAAGGGACTTCTTCACACATCAAATCTGTTTTATAACGAGCCTGCTGTGGAAGCTGCTGAGAAGCTTACAGAAATGACCGGCATGGACAAGGTATTCTTTACCAACTCGGGAACGGAAGCAGTAGAGGGTGCACTTAAGATTGCCCGTCGTTATCATTTCAACAAAGGAAAGAAGGGCTGCGAGATCATCGCCATGCAGGGTTCCTTCCACGGAAGAAGCATGGGCGCTCTCAGCGTAACAGGAAAGGATCATTACCGTGAGCCTTTCGAGCCGCTTATAGGAGGAGTTAAGTTCGCAACCTACAACGATCTTGATTCGGTTAAGGCTCTTATTAATGAAAACACCGGTGCCATCATCATGGAAACCTTCCAGGGTGAGGGCGGAATATATCCTGCCACTGAGGAGTTCCTTAAGGGCGTAAGAAAGCTCTGTGATGATAATAATCTCCTTCTGATCCTTGATGAGATCCAGTGCGGAATGGGACGCACAGGATATCTTTTTGCATGGCAGGAGTATAATGTGAAGCCGGATGTTATGACAGTTGCAAAGGCCCTCGGTAACGGAGTTCCCATCGGAGCATTCCTTGCCTGCGGTGAAGCAGCGGAAGCAATGAAACCCGGTGATCACGGTTCAACCTACGGCGGAAATCCCTTTGTATGTGCTGTGGCTTCGGCAGTTCTTGATGTATTTAAAGAAGCTGATATTCCGGGACATGCAAAGAAGATGGGAGAGTATCTCCGGAAGGCTCTTGACGAGATTAAGGAAAAATATCCCGATCTGGTGGTTGACCACAGAGGAAAGGGTCTTATCCAGGGACTTGAGTTTGCGGAAGGTGTCAAGGTTGGAGAAATTGTAAAGAAAGCCCTTCTCGAGCAGAAGCTTATCCTCATTTCAGCAGAACACAACACCATCCGTTTCGTACCGCCTCTTGTTATCGAGAGAGAACACGTGAACGAGATGCAGGAAAAGCTGGACGCAGTGCTGGCAAGCTTTAAATGAATGTATTAAAGTACTGAACAATTGATACATAATTAAAGTACTGAACAATCGATACATGATTGACTGCGATTTATAACGATGTTATCATATTAATTGAAAAGAAGTGCTACCGGTAGACGGTTAGCCCTTCGTTTAACAGTTTATAGAAAATAAACCGCTTAGTTTTAGAGGCTGAGGCGGTTTATTTTTTTGCGATTTTATATACAAGACCTATGATAGCAACAATTAATATCCCAAACTGGAATAAATCGGTATATGTCACCATAAGCGCCCCTCCTTTCCGGAGGGCATCACAATCCCTCCTTTTGGAAGGGCCAACCGCCTACCGTTTTTACTGGTAGCACTCCGTAAATATTAGCAAACATACATTCGGAAGTCAACTGTTCCATGGTCAGATATCAACTTTGATTTTATTCACTTGGTCGTATAAAATGAAGGTATTTCTAACTGACATCAAATACTAT
>JAGAXP010000304.1 GCA_017940955.1 Oribacterium sp. | reverse complement strand
TCAGGTGATATGCTGGGTATAGATCTTGTCATTCCCGATATCACGTATCTTAAGAATAACATTTCAAAGGTAAAGGGTTTTGTTATCACTCACGGACATGAAGATCATATCGGAGCGCTTCCGTATGTTCTCCAGCAGATAAAGGTTCCCGTGTTCGGTACAAGACTTACCATGGCTCTCATTGAGAATAAGCTTAAAGAAAACGGTCTTGACCAGATCATAGAAATGAACGTTGTTCCTTTCGGAGGAATCATTGATTTCGGAGATATCAAGGTTGAGTTTGTAAAAACAAATCACTCTATACAGGATGCTGCGGCACTGGCGATCTTCACACCCGCAGGAACCATAGTTCATACGGGAGATTTCAAGGTGGATTATACGCCGGTTTTCGGTGACCCTATCGACCTTCAGCGTTTTGCCGAGCTTGGAAGATCCGGTGTGCTTGCCATGATGTCCGATTCCACCAATGCCGTAAAGCCGGGCTCCACCATGTCGGAACGTTCGGTTGGTGTTACATTGGACCGTATATTTGCAGAGCATAAAGAGAACCGTATAATCGTTGCAACCTTCGCTTCAAACGTTGACCGGGTACAGCAGATCATAAACATGGCTTCCAAGTACGGAAGAAAGGTAGTGGTTGAAGGACGTTCCATGGTTAATGTCATTACCGTGGCATCAGAGCTTAATTATATCGATATCCCCGAGGGAACTCTCATTGATATCGACCAGCTCAGGAACTATCCTGATGAACAGACTGTGCTCATCACCACAGGTTCACAGGGCGAGTCCATGGCAGCATTAAGCCGTATGGCCAGTGGAATGCACCGGAAAGTACGCATTAAGCCCAATGATGTTGTTGTGCTTTCTTCACATCCTATTCCGGGTAATGAGAAGGCAGTGGACAAGGTTGTCAATGAGTTATGCATGCTTCATGCCAAGGTCATCCTTCAGGATACCCACGTTTCGGGACATGCCTGCGCAGATGATCTGAAGCTTCTGTTCTCACTTGTGAGACCTGAGTATTCCATCCCGGTTCACGGTGAGTATCATCACCGTATGGCTGCGGCCAGAATTGCGGAACAGATCGGCGTTCAAAAGGAAAAGTGTCTCCTTATAGAAAACGGAGACGTGCTTGAGCTTTCCATGAAGGATGGCAAGAGCAAATCAGAGATAAAAGAACATGTTCAGGCCGGAGGAGTTTTTGTTGACGGACTCGGAGTCGGAGATGTAGGCAACATCGTTTTGAGAGATCGTCAGAATCTCGCCCAGAATGGTATAATTGTAGTTGTTCTTACTCTCGAAAAGTATTCCGGACATCTTCTTGCGGGACCGGATCTTGTGTCACGAGGCTTTGTTTATGTCCGTGAATCAGAGGATCTCATGGAAGAGGCAAGGGTGCATGTTCAGGATGCGGTTGATGACTGTCTTGTACGTCATGTCAATGACTGGGGCAAGATCAAGAACATCATCAAGGATTCTCTCAGCGACTTCCTCTGGAAGCGAATCAAGAGAAATCCTGTTATCCTTCCCATCATAATGGAGGTTTGATAAATGGGTCACAGAGATACCTTGGAGCGGGTTACCGGCTTTGTGGTCGGTCTCGCCTGGCGTGTCATATTGATAGCACTTTTGGTATATGGACTGACCAACGGCATCAAAATGGCCTACAGCTATGGTCATGGTCTCCTGTATGATCATGCAATGGCTGTTGAGGGAGCTCCTGAAGAAGAATTTGTCATAAGCGAAGATCAGGGTGTTGAGGATATCGCAAAAGCTCTTTATAAAAAGAAATTTATTGATAATGTTGAGGCCTTCAAGGTTCAGTCGCTTCTTTATGAGGCGAAGTACGTACCGGGTTCCTACAGCCTGTCAAAGTCCATGACTACCTCGGATATCATTCAGCATCTGACCCGGGAAGGTGTGAAGTATCAGGAATTGCAGGATAAGAATCTTATGGATCTGGAAGCCACTACGGCTGCTGAAGAGATAGAGACGGATGCCAATGGAGTTGAGGTCATCGGAGGTTCCGATGATGAGAACATGATAGCCCAGGATGCTGCCAATGCAGCCTTTGAGTCACAGATGGCTGAAAGCGCTGCGGAAGCTGCAGGACAATAGGACGTATAATTTCGCTATTGTGAATCAAACCTGATTTATGTCCTGCGGATTGCGTGTTTTACGCTTTTACGCCGGATCATTAAATAATTACCAGAGGAAGTGAAGCTTTGATCGTAAACGAGAAACTTGTGAATTATATACATTCACTTGAACCTGATCGGAGTGAGCTTCTGGAGAATGTAAGAAAAGAAGCGCTTGCGGCGGAAATCCCCATCATTAGGGATGAAACGGCGGCGCTTCTTAAATGTTTCATAACTATGCTCAGGCCGAAGAGGATCCTTGAGATAGGCACGGCTGTCGGCTATTCTGCCTTGACCATGGCAGAGGTGCAGCCTTCGGACGGAAGCATTATCACAGTGGAAAACTATGAGCCGAGAGTTAAAGAGGCGGTTAAAAACATTTCCGGAAGCATATACAGAGACAGGATCAGGCTCATTAATGATGATGCCGGCAAAGTGATAAAAAGCTTTGCAGAGAACGGCGAAAAATTTGATTTTATCTTTATGGATGCCGCAAAAGCCCAGTACATAGTGTGGCTTCCGGATATCATAAAGATGCTGCCGAAGGGGGCAGTGCTTTTCAGCGACAACATCCTGCAGGATGGCCGTATCATAGAAAGCCGGTATCAGGTGGAAAGGCGGGACCGTACCATCCACAGCCGGATGAGAGAATATCTTTTTGAGCTTAAGCATAACGAACTGTTGGAAACTGCCATCCTTACCGATGGCGACGGCATTTCCATAAGTGTAAAACGCTGAGGTTAATAAATGAGGAGAGGATTGAAAAATAATGTTAAAGGAAACTGAACTGCTGATCCCCGCAGGATCACTGGATGTACTTAAAACTGCTGTAAACTATGGGGCAAATGCTGTTTATCTCGGCGGAGAGGCTTTCGGACTTCGTGCCAATGCCAAGAACTTTACTCTGGATGAGATCCGTGAGGGTGTTCAATTTGCACATGAAAGAAATGTAAAAGTGTTTGTAACCGCAAACATCCTGGCGCATAATGGTGATATGGAAGGTGTAAGGGAGTACTTCAGGGAGCTTGCCACAACAGGCATCGATGCAGTCCTTATTGCAGATCCCGGTGTGTTTATGATCGCAAAGGAGGTTCTGCCGGATTCCATAGAGCTTCATATTTCAACCCAGGCAAACAATACCAATTATGAAACCTTCCTTTTCTGGTGGAAGCTCGGGGCAAAGCGTGTGGTATGCGCAAGAGAGCTTAGCCTCAAAGAAATCAAGGAGATAAGACAGCATATCCCTGAGGAGCTGGATATCGAGGCATTTATCCATGGTGCTATGTGTATGTCCTATTCGGGAAGATGCATGCTCAGCAATTACTTCACAGGAAGAGATGCAAACAGAGGAGAGTGTACACATCCCTGCCGCTGGAAGTACAATATCGTTGAAGAGACGAGACCGGGACAGTATTTCCCGATTTATGAAAATGAGAGAGGCACATTTATTTTTAACTCAAAGGATCTCTGCATGATCGAGCATGTGCCTGAGCTCATAGATGCAGGCATTGACTCCCTTAAGATCGAGGGAAGAATGAAGACGGCTCTTTATGTGGCGACCGTTGCCAGAACCTATCGTAAGGCTCTCGACGACCTTAAGGAAAGCGAAGAGAAGTACAGAGCCAATATGGAGTGGTATAAGTCTGAGATAGCAAAGTGTACCTATCGTGAGTTTACTACAGGCTTCTATTACGGAAAGCCCTCTGCCGATGACCATATCTATGATAACAATACCTATGTAACAGGGTCTGTTTATCTCGGAACCATAAAGCATAGCGATGAGGAAGGCTGGAGTTATCTTGAACAGAAGAACAAGTTCTCAGTGGGAGAGATGATAGAGATAATGAAGCCGAACGGTGAGGATATCCCTATCGAAGTACTTGAGATCCGTGATGCAGAAACAGATGTACCTCAGGATTCCTGCCCTCATGCATGCCAGCAGATCAAAGTGAGATTTTCGATAGCGCCTGAAGCCGGAGACATTATCAGAAAAACGACTCCGGAGAAACAGGACGTGGAGTAAAGCCTGATCCGGGGAAATCTGACTTCATATCTGACTTCATATCTTGCGGAGGGGCTCCAAAACAGCCTTAAAAGGTAAAACATCTTATGGAACTAATCTTTGTAGCAATAGGAATAGCATCGCTTGCATACGTATTCCTGATATTTGTTGAATACGGCCTGACCTCTTTTATGTGGTTTTGGCCGTTATTTGCGTTGTTGAATTTCATTATGTTTTTCATGGTGAGATATGTCAGAAAGAAGTTTAAGGAAAAAAAGGAAATCCCCCTGAGACCCTTTGTCTTCTTCTTTGCCAGCTACGGTCTCTCCGTTGTGACTCTTCTGACCATACTTGCGGTGATATTTTCCAATGCATACACCAGGGTGCAGAACAATCTTGATTATGTAATAGTCGTGGGAACAAATCTCGTTGACAACAAGATTTCCAAATCACTGGAAAGAAGACTGGACCGGGCCATAGAATATGCCAGGGAAAATCCCAACACGGTTTTTGTACTGTCGGGAGGCAGGAGTGAGTACGGGAGAAACACGGAAGCTACGGTCATGTATCATTACATGATAAATGCGGGAGTTCCTGATAAAAACCTTCTGTTGGAATTCTATTCGGATTCCACACAGGAAAAGATAGGGTTTTCCTTGAGGACAATTCATCAGGATCATGAACAAAAGCTCCTTGCCGAAAAGCTCCGGCACCCGGGTAAACCATTTATGAGACAAACCCCAAAAAGAGATGATATAATTGTCGGAGTGGAACGTCCTTTGTCCATAGGTATCATTACCTCGGATTTCAATCTGTTCCGGGCAAAGGAGATCGCAAAAAAATATGGTGTTATGGATGCCTGCCCCATGGCCACAAAGACAGATGAGCTGATGCTTGTTCATCTGGCGGTAAGGGAAGCGGTTGCCCTGTTTAAGGACAGACTTATAGGTAATATTTAAACCGGCATCTAATCCATAAGGCAGAGCTTTCGATCATTACCCCGGTATTCCGGGATACCCGGTTTTATATAAGAGCCTGTCAGATTTGTATCTGTGTGTCAGATATTACGGCTTGAAAAAGCGTTAAAGAGAGGAGAAAGGCTTCATGAAGAATTATGAGCTGATAGAAAAAAAGAGGATAGAAGAGTTATCAACGGATGCCTGCATTTACAGGCATAAGAAAAGCGGAGCCAGAATTTTCACCATGAAAAATTCTGATGACAATAAGGTATTCGGCATAGCGTTCCGCACGCCGGCAGAAGACAGCACAGGAGTTGCGCACATCACGGAGCATTCTGTCCTTTGCGGATCTGATAAATTCCCACTGAAGGATCCTTTTGTTGAACTTGCCAAGGGATCCCTTAATACATTTTTAAATGCCATGACCTATCCGGATAAGACGGTTTATCCCATCGCTTCACGAAATGACAAGGATTTCGATAATCTGATGGATGTCTACATGGATGCGGTTTTCCATCCGAATTCCGTCAAGGATCCCCGCATCATGATGCAGGAGGGATGGCATTATGAAATGCAGGATGAGAAGGATGACCTTATCTACAACGGCGTTGTTTATAACGAGATGAAGGGCGTTTTTTCAAATCCCGAATCCGTGCTTGAACGTTATATCATGCATGCGCTCTTCCCGGATACAACTTATGGTAATGAATCCGGCGGAGATCCTGTGAATATCCCGGATCTTACCTTTGAGGATTTCAAAGCATTCCATGCCCGCTTCTATCATCCTTCCAATTCCTACATTTTCCTGTATGGAGATATGGATATGGAGAAGAAGCTTGAGTGGCTTGATAAGGCATATCTTTCAGAGTACACAGCTATAGAGCCTAACTCAGACATTGCCGCGCAGAAGCCCTTCGACAAAATGCAGGAGGAAGAGATTTCCTATTCTGTGGGTGAAAATGAACCTCTTGAGAAAAATACATACCTTTCATGGAATGTAGTAGTGGACGCTTTGGACAGCAAGTCAAACCTTGCTCTCGACATCCTGGATTATGCACTTCTTTCATCTCCGGGAGCACCGCTTAAGCAGGCACTTATCGATGCCGGTATAGGAGAAGATATCTTCGGAGGCTTTCAGGACGGAATCAAACAGCCGTATTTTTCTGTTACTGCCAAGGGAACTGATAAGAAAGACAAGAAAAAATTCCTGGAGATAATTGAGGGTACTTTAAAGAAACTTGCAAAAGAGGGACTTGATAAGAAGACATTACTGGCAGCAATAAATCATGACGAGTTCCAGTACAGAGAGGCTGATTACGGACGTACACCGAAGGGACTCGTTTACAGCCTTACATCACTTGATACCTGGCTCTATGGCGGAAAGCCATGGGATTATCTTTTCTGTGAGAAATATTATAAAGAGCTTAGAAAAGATGTTGAGGAAGGTTATTTCGAGAAGCTTATCGAGAAATATCTACTTGGAAATAATCATTCAGCCCTGGTTATCTGTAAGCCGGAAAGAGGTCTTACGGAGAAACGTGAGGAGGAATTAAAGAAGAAGCTGGCAGCCCTTAAGGCAAAGATGTCAAAGGAAGAGATCAAAAAGTGTGTTTCCGATACAAAGATGCTTAAGGAGTATCAGGAGGAGCCGACAAGCGAAGAGAATCTTGAGAAGCTGCCGCTCTTAAGCATTAGCGATATCGATAAAAAGGCAGAGACCTTCAGCTGGAAGGAAACACGTCTTTCTGATACACTTCTCATCGGTACCGAGCTTGAAACAAGAGGTATTGCTTATCTCCGATTCAATTTCAATACAGCCTGCCTCACAGAAGAGGAGCTTCCATACGCAGGATTTTTGAAGACAGTTCTCGGCTATATGGATACTGAAAAGCATACTTATCAGGATCTGACTTCCGACATTCTTTTGAACACCGGAGGCATCAACTTTGACGCAAGTGCTTATCCCGACATCGATAAGTATGGCTACTACACAGGTGTCTTCAGTATCGATGTAAAGCTTTTGTATGATGGCTTTTCTTTCGGTCTCGATATAGTTAACGAGATCGTTCATACAACAAAATTTGAAGATGATAAGAGGATGCAGGAGATCCTGAACGAGGCCCGTTCAAGAGAAAGAATGAAGGTTGAAGGCTCAAGCCACAGCTATGCCGTGAACAGGGCAACCTCATATTTTTCCGCAACCGGAAGATATGCGGATCTTACAGGGGGCATAAGCTACTACCGTTTCATCAACAGAATATCCGATGAGTTTAAGAAGGATAAAAAGACACTTCAGAAGAAGCTGAGGGAAGTAGCCTGCAAGCTCTTCAGACCTGAAAATATGTTTATATCACTTGCATGTGAGAAAGAGGGTAATGATGCCTTCGCAAAGGAATTCCCTAAGTTCAAAAAGAACTTTGAGCAGGGCATCCGGAAGCTGGAAGAGAAGGCGGCAAAGCTTGATAAAGGTTTCAAACCATACAAGGCTTCAGCCGGAAAGGCTTTGCCGCAGCTTACACTCAGCGGTAATCTCAATGAAGGCTTCAAGACTCCTTCACAGGTTAACTATGTCGGCAGATCAGGCCTTTATGATACAAAGAAGCATCCTTATACAGGTGCCCTTAAGGTACTTAAGGTGATTCTGAATTATCAGTATCTCTGGCTCAATCTTCGTGTCAAAGGCGGAGCCTACGGCTGTATGTCAGGTTTCGGAAGATCCGGTGAAGGATATTTTGTATCCTACAGAGATCCTCATCTTAAGGAGACTCTGGATATTTACGAGGGCATACCTGAGTTTATCAAGAATTTTAAAACCTCGGAAAGAGATATGACAAAATACATCATAGGCGCTATTTCCGAGCTTGATACACCGAGGACAAATTCCGCAAAGGCTGCATTGACCTTGAGTGCCTTCCTGTCTCATGTAACCAATGACATGCTTCAGGAGGAGAGAGACCAGATCCTTGCAACAAGCGAAGCAAAGATCAATGCACTTTCAGATTATGCAAAGGATATCCTTGAAAAGGGTGCAGCCTGCACTGTCGGAAACAACAAGCTTATTGAGGACAATAAGGATAGGTTCTACACCACAGAGGAACTCTTTAAGCAAAATTAATTTTTTGGGAAATATATGAAAGATAAAAAGATAAAAACCGGTTTCGTGGCTCTGGTTGGAAGACCGAATGTCGGAAAGTCTACACTTATGAATCATGTCATAGGTCAGAAGATCGCAATAGTCTCCAACAAGCCACAAACCACCAGAGGCAGGATACAGACGGTTTATGACGATGACCGCGGACAGATCATTTTCCTGGATACTCCTGGCATACATAAAGCAAAAAACAAGCTTGGGGAGTACATGGACAATGTTGCCGAAAATACCCTAAAGGATGTGGATGTTATCGTCTGGCTGGTGGAACCGACAACCTATATCGGAGCAGGTGAGCAGCATATAGCCGAGGTTATCAAAAACTCAGGGAAACCGAAGATACTTGTGGTGAACAAGATAGACACCATGAAGGACAAGCCCGAGGAGCTTGAAGCAGCCATAGAAAAATATAAAACTCTGATGGACTTTGCAGAGATAGTTCCCTTGTCTGCATCAAGGGCCGAAAACATTGACGGCTTCAAGAATGCGGTTTTCAGGTACCTGCCTGAGGGACCGAGATATTATGACCGGGATACGGTTACGGATCAGTCCATGCGGGAGATCGCAGCGGAGCTTATCCGGGAACAGGCACTCCGCAAGTTAAATGACGAGGTGCCCCACGGCATAGCGGTTCTCATAGACCAGATGCACCAGAGACAGGACGGCCTCTGGGATATAAAAGCCACTATAGTATGTGAGAGAGATGCCCATAAAGGCATTATCATCGGAAAGGGCGGTTCAATGCTTAAACGTATAGGCACAGGCGCCCGTATCCAGATAGAAAAAATGGTGGACGACAAGGTCAACCTCCAGCTTTTTGTCAAGGTACGAAAGGACTGGAGAGATTCGGACACATTCCTGAAAAACTACGGCTACAAGGATGAAACGTAATTCCGGACCGGAAACGGTTCTCAGGAGAAAATATGCGTGATGAATTAGAACTTCACGGGGTGGTGCTGAGCTCGGCACCATCCCGTGACTTTGATAAAAGACTGTCTGTACTTACAAATGAACAGGGAAAGATCACTGTCTGGGCGGCGGGAGCAAAAAAGCCGGGATCCCGGTTTATGGCAGCCACAAGAAACTTCGTTTTCGGGACATTTACCCTGACAGCAGGAAAAAGCGGCTACAACCTTAGGGATATCAAAGTAAATAATTACTTTGAGGAGATAGCCACGGATCTTGTTAATGCCTGCTACGGCTCCTATGTGCTGGAATTTGCCGACTACCTTGCCCAGGAGAATCTGGAAGCCTCGGAGATGGTGAACCTTATTTTCCTTTCGTTAAAGGCCATATTGAATCCAAATCTTGATAATGAGCTGGTGAGGAGAGTATATGAACTCAGACTCCTTTATATAAGCGGTGAGTACACGGAGGAACCGCCCTTCCCATGCTCCCGGGCCTGTGCCTTTGCCTGGCAGTACGTCCTGTCGACACCCATTATGAAGCTTTACACCTTCACGCTTAAACAGGAGGTTTTCGAGGAGTTTGCTTCCAATGTCGACGCCCTCCTCGGTGACGTGATGCCCCACAGCTTCAGATCCCTGGAGATACTGAAAACACTGAGATGACAAGAGAGAAACGGTTCACAAGTGATGGATAGGAGTGACGGAGTCAGCGGACCAGGAATTTTTTATATTGAATTATAAGGTTTCGAAAACTTATCGAAATTTTCGGTGCAATCGAGCCGGTTGTTTTGGTACAATCTATATGAGTTGGTTTTCCATGCCGGAGGGATTAAAGATGCCGGGTGGAGTGCAGAGAAAATCTCCTTCTGAATACAAGCCTCATGCGGAGAAGAATCAGGAGGCATTCCGGCGTTTTGCAAGCAAGACCCTGCCAATGGAGAGGAGGCGCACGCCATCACGGACTACAGTCCGCAGGAGTTTTTAGAGTAATATCAAGAGGGAGCTTGACAGCCATGCGGAAATCGGACACACTTAATCGCAACGCATCGCATAGCATAGCATCGCATGGGTTAACTGTGCTCTTTTTTCATATAAAACAACATATATTCGTGATGGATAACCGCCTTACTTGACGGAGGTATTGTACCCTTTGTCAGGTTCGACGGTTTTTTGTTTTAAATCATATTAAGATGGTGATGATCTTAGATGAGTTTGATATCCATCCGGAAAAGGAAACCGATCTGAAGATCGTGGACTGGGACAGGACCTGCTTCCTGACCAAGTATTATATGATCTGATGGGCGCTGAACTGTTTTTTGGTGGGAGAGCCGTATGGAAAACACGAAATCCTCAAAGGAACCTCGAAAAACACCGAAGGTAGTTTCTATTGGCGCACAGAGATTTGAAAATGATAGTTGTCATGGTTGCATGAAACTATTGAAATAATCATTTTTATGGAGGAGGAAAGAGAATGAGCGAGACAACTCAGAAGCCGTTAACAGCGATGGATGTGAAAGAGATGCTGAGATCCAAGTACGGCGGCGAGAACAAAAGGATCACGGGAGAAGGTTACGACAAGTCGCTGGCGGTTAAGTGTGTAAACGGAACATTCGTCGGGAAGAAGACCGAGAATATCATTATGTACAGGGGTATTCCGTATGCCGGAAAACAGCCTGTCGGTGAGCTGCGCTGGAAAGCGCCCGTGGATGTTGTTCCGGATGACGGAGTATACGAAGCGTATTACAATGCGAAAAGTGCCTATGGAAATCCGAAGCTCGAAACGGGATCTTATTACGATCTGAGCGAGGACTGTCTGTATCTGAATGTGTGGAAATCAGATGATGACTCTTCAGAAAAGAAGCCGGTAATGGTATGGATCCATGGCGGCGGTTTTGAGGCGGGAGGAACGGTGGATCCGATGTTTGACTGCCACAATTTTGTTCAGGAGAATCCGGAAGTCATCGTCGTTACCATTGCATACAGGCTCGGTCCCTTCGGCTTCTTGCACCTGTCTCACCTGCCGGACGGAGGGGATTACAAGGATTCGCAGAATTTAGGCCTTTTGGATCAGGTGAAGGCTTTGAAGTGGGTTCATGAGAACATCGAAGGCTTCGGCGGAGATCCTGACAATGTGACGATCTGGGGTGAATCCGCTGGCTCCGGAAGCTGCAGCCTGCTCCCGTTGGTCGAAGGGGCGCAGGCCTATTTCAGGCGGGTCATTGCCCAGAGCGGCTTCGTCAATCAGACCAGATCTCCGGAGGAAGCCATCGCCTGCACGAATGAATTTATGGAAAAGCTTGGCTGTAAAACGGTTGCCGATCTTTTGAAGGTCGACGGCGAAACGCTGGAGGAAGCATCTTCTGTAATCTTTTTACGGCAATTTCCGGAAAGAGACGGAAGGATTCTTCCGGCGGAAACATTTGAAGCCTATGCGAACGGCGCAGCGAAGGATATCGAGTTCCTTGCGGGCTGCAACAAGGATGAAATGAACTTTTTCGTGAGCAGCTTCGGACCGGAGGGCTGGGATGAATGGGCGCGTGGCCGCATGACGAGATTGAAGGCCCGATTAACGGAGAAGGAGAAGGCGCTGGTTGAAAGCTTTTACAAGGATGTTAAGGGGGAAAGCTACCAGCCGAGCAGCAGCCTGTTCAGTCAGATCTGGTTCAATGCGCCGTTCATAAAGCAGTCGGATTGCCAGACTGCAGCGGGAGGAAAAGTCAACGCCTATTACTTCACCGTGGAGTCTCCCGATCCGGTCATGAAAAGCGGTCATGCGATAGAGCTTTCTACAGTATTTAAGCATCCGGAGATGTCCGATGATACAGGAAGGGTATTTGATGAAACCTTTTCCAAAACTATGAGAAAGATGTGGGTTCAGTTCGCGAAGACCGGTGATCCTTCCCTTTCTGCGGATATTTCTCCGGACGGCAAAGCGTATGAGTGGCCGCTCTACGACATGAAGGACAGAAAAGTGATGGTTCTGGACGAATTTGATATCCATCCTGAAAATGAGTCCGAGATGCATATCGTGGATTGGGACAGGACCATTTTCCTTACCAAATATTATATGGCTTGATAGTTTTTATCAGGATACGTACGCGCTGGAGACAGGAGCGGTTAGATGCGTATCTGCCTACACAAGATTAAGGAGGAATCTAAAAAAATGAAAGCAAAGACAATTATTTTAGGAAATGTCATTACAATGGATGAATTCAAGCCTTATGCCGAGGCAATCGCGGTAAGTGATGGAAAAATCATTTACGTTGGCAGCAAAGAAGCCGCAATGAAGCTTAAGGATGATAAGACTGAGGTTTTGGATTACGGAACGAATTCTATTTATCCTGGCTTTTTAGAGGCCCACTGCCATCCCGGTTTCGCAGGAAACAACATGTTCGGCAGGGCGAATCTGTTAGAAGGTAAAACACCGGAGGATTATCTGGCGATCCTGAAGAAGTATGTGGATGAGAATCAGGATAAACCTCATATAGTCGGTTCAGGCTGGGCAGATGATCTGCTGTATCAGCTTAATGCGAAGCAGTTAGATGAGATTTGCCCTGATAAGCCCATGATCAATCAAAGCTCCAGCGGTCATATGATGTGGGTTAACACCAAGGCTATGGAAGCGTACGACATCAATGAAGAAGCAGTGGCACAATGGGGAACGGAATGCATTCATGTAGATGAGAATGGCAAACCGAATGGTCTGCTTGCTGAAAAGCCAGCCATCGATCTTGTTAAGAGAGTGCAGCCGGATCTTGCTCAGGCCAAGAAGGAGCTTCTGGGCTTCCAGCAATATGCGTTTTCAAACGGGTATACGGGTGTATATGATGCCGGCTACCAGCTTCTGACCAAGCATGATCCCCGTGCCTACAAGGAGCTTGACGATGAAGGCAGGCTGAAGATGTATTCCTTCTGTGGAAGCTTCGTGAATGACAATACTGATACTCCCGAAGAGGATATGGAAAGGATCGCAAAGGAGGCAGAGGAATTTAACGGAAAGCATGTCAGGGTGATCGGAGCCAAGGTCTTTGCTGATGGCGTTGTCGAGGGCCATACTGCGTGGATGCTGGATGATTATGTGGATAAGCCCGGGTACAAGGGCGTAAGAAGGTTTGATGATCACGAAAAGATGGTAAGGCTCGTCAAGGCGGCGGCCGCCCACAATATGAACGTTCACATTCACTCGATCGGAGACGGAGCCACAAAGGCATGGATCGACGCAATCGCGGAGGCGCAGAGCGAGACAGGGAATTTCGATATGAGAAATGCGCTGGCGCATTTACAGGAAGTCACTCCGGAGGATGTAAAGAGAATGGGCGAATATAATGTTATGGCCGTATGCGGCATTATGTGGGCGATCAAGCATCCTGCCGGCTTTGCACAGGAGGTTGCCTATGTGGGCGAGGAGAAGTCCTATAATGCCTACCCGGTCAAATCCATCATGGATGCAGGCGGCGTGGTCGCAAACCATTCGGATTATCCTGTGTCGCCTCTGTTCAGCGCAGTTCAGGCGTTTTGCTATGGAGTGTTGAAGAAGCTGCCCTCAGACCCGGATGACTATATCAGAAATATTGATCAGGCGATCAGCAGACATGAGGCATTAAAAACGCTTACAAGCAATGTGGCTTATATGTGGCATGAAGAGGACAGGATGGGCACGATCAGCATAGGAAAGCTTGCCAACTTCGCTGTCCTGGACAAAGATTTTATGCGGGACGACATGTCAGAGATTGAAAAGGCAAGTTGTCTTGCTACAATCGTGGACGGCGAAGAGGTATATAAGGCCTGAGGCTGTTCAAAGGAGAGATTGGCATGCTTCAGCCATAACTTGCCGCGTGATGTATATTTTTGCGGAAAGAAAGTTAATTAAATATCAGATCCTGGCAGATTATGATGCATCGTGGCAGTATAGTAGGGGACGGCGATAATCCGTCCCCTCTTTTTTTATGTTATCGCAGGGCCGGGGTGAGGAAATTATTGCCTTGCGGCGAACGCCGGCTCATGGACGATATAAAGGTTGAAGCGAAAGATCCGACATGTAATAAAGATGGTCATAAAGAACATTATGGAATACTGGCCGGAATTTAGCTGGATTTTTTTTGATTCAGGTTGTATAGTGAAAAACAGCGCAGAAGCGTGAAACTAAATACTTTATTCTTAGCCGCACTCCGGCGGCAGAAAGAGGAAAAAATGGCAAAAGAATACACAATGGACACTATCGTTTCCCTTGCAAAGTCAAGAGGATTTGTTTATCCGGGCTCCGAAATCTACGGCGGACTTGCCAACACATGGGATTATGGAAATCTTGGTGTTGAATTAAAGAACAACGTTAAGAAAGCCTGGTGGAAGAAGTTCATTCAGGAGTCAAAGTACAATGTCGGAATCGACTGTGCTATCCTTATGAACCCTCAGACCTGGATTGCTTCAGGACATCTCGCATCCTTCTCTGATCCTCTTATGGATTGTAAGGAATGCCACGAGAGATTCCGTGCAGACAAGCTCATCGAGGATTTTGCAGCTGAAAATGCAATTGAGCTTGAAGGCTCAGTTGACGGCTGGTCAAACGAAGAGATGGAGAAATTCATCGAGGATCACAAGGTAGCATGTCCTACATGTGGTAAGCATAACTTTACAGGTATCCGTCAGTTCAACCTTATGTTCAAGACCTTCCAGGGTGTAACAGAGGATGCAAAGAACGCAGTTTATCTCCGTCCGGAGACTGCACAGGGTATCTTCGTAAATTTTAAGAATGTTCAGAGAACTTCCCGTAAGAAGCTTCCTTTCGGTATCGGTCAGATCGGTAAGTCATTCCGTAATGAGATCACACCGGGTAACTTCACATTCCGTACAAGAGAGTTCGAACAGATGGAGCTTGAGTTCTTCTGTAAGCCTGACACAGATCTTGAGTGGTTTGCATACTGGAAGCAGTTCTGTCAGGACTGGCTCCTGAGCCTTGGAATGCCTAATGAGATGCTCCGTGCAAGAGATCATGAGAAGGAGGAGCTCAGCTTCTACTCAAAGGCAACAACGGACCTTGAGTTCCTCTTCCCGTTTGGATGGGGCGAGCTTTGGGGTATTGCTGACAGAACCGATTATGATCTTGGGCGTCATCAGGAGGTTTCAGGTCAGGATATGACCTATTTTGATGATGAGACAAATGAGCATTATGTTCCGTATGTTGTAGAGCCTTCACTTGGAGCTGACCGTGTAACTCTTGCATTCCTTTGCGCAGCCTATGATGTAGAGGAGCTTGAGGGCGGTGATGAGAGAACAGTTCTTCACTTCCATCCGGCACTTGCACCTGTAAAGATCGGTGTCCTTCCTCTTTCAAAGAAGCTTGCCGAGGGTGCTCAGGCTATCCACGATGAACTTGCCAAGTACTGGAATGTTGAGTATGACGACAGAGGAAACATCGGAAAGAGATACAGAAGACAGGATGAGATAGGTACTCCTTACTGCGTAACCTATGATTTTGACTCAGAGAATGATCACTGTGTTACCATCCGTGAGAGAGATTCCATGAAGCAGGAGCGTATCGCCATCGATCAGCTTAAGAGCTATTTCGAAGAGAAGCTTGCATTCTGAGAAAAATTTTGATTATAGGTAACAGTTTAGCAAAAACTTCCGACATTAATATGATGTTGGGAGTTTTTTTTCATATAATAGTTATGTTATAATTGGGTTAGATTTATAAATTTTATAGAGGGACACAGCATGAAACATGTCGGACTGATGGGACGGGTGGCGGTAAGCTTTTGCATTAGTACCATCCTTCCTTTGATACTTATGTATCTGATGTTCAGGGGTTATACCACCATGAGCATGAACGTAATGATACTTATAATTGCCGGACTATTTTTTATATGCTGGATCTATATGGGTATCGTGAAACCTGTGGATGAACTGAAGGCGGCAGCCAAAAAGATAGAATCAGGCGATCTGGATTTCACCCTTGAGGCTGAGACCAATGATGAATTTGGCGAGCTGATGCAGGCCTTTGATGAGATGCGCATGAGGCTCAAGGAAACCCAGGAGGAGAAGATATGCAATGACAATGCCAACCGAGAGCTGATCTCAAACATTGCCCATGATCTGAAAACTCCGCTTACAGCTATAAAGGGTTACTCGGAGGGGATACTGGACGGCATTGCCCAGAGCCCCGAGATGCAGAAGAAATATATTCAGACCATCAATATAAAAGCGAATGATATGGACCGCCTCATAGATGAACTTAGGTATTATGTTAAGGTAGAGTCCAATAAGATACCTTATGATTTTCAGCACATGCCGGTACAGGATTATTTCCAGGATTGTGCTGATGAAATAGGGCTCGATATGGAGTCCCAGGAGATCACATTCACTTTTGAGAATAAGGTATCCCGGGATGTGGAAATGATAGCCGATCCGGAGCAGCTTAGAAAAGTCATCAACAATATCGTTTCGAATTCCGTAAAGTACATGGACAAGGAAGAGAAAAGGATTGAGCT
Organism: Oribacterium sp.; assembly: GCA_017940955.1. The sequence continues at coordinate 2,730 of JAGAXP010000304.1, read as the reverse complement.
GGTACTGGAGGATGCGGGAGATTTCATACAGGTAAGTCTCAGCGATAACGGAAAGGGCATAGCAAAGACAGATCTGCCATATATATTCCAAAGGTTTTTCAGAGCAGACAGCTCCAGAAATTCCATGAAGGGCGGATCGGGCATAGGATTATCCATTGTCAAAAAAATAGTTGAAGACAGCGGAGGCCGCATATGGGCGACATCTGTTGAGGGAGAAGGTACAACGATAAATTTTGTTTTGAGGAAATATATCCGCAGTGTACAGGAGGTGGATTTAAATGGATGATGATAAAAGAAAGATCCTTATAGTTGAAGATGAACAATCCATTGCCGAGCTGGAGAGAGATTATCTTGAGCTTTCCGGCTTTACTGTAACCATTACAAATGACGGAGATATCGGTCTTGAGAAAGCTCTTAATGAAGAATTTGATCTCATCATTCTTGACCTTATGCTGCCGGGAAAAGATGGCTTTGAAGTCTGTAAAGAAGTAAGATCGGTTAAAGACATCCCTATCATTATCGTTTCTGCGAAAAAGGATGACATTGACAAAATCCGCGGACTGGGACTTGGTGCCGATGACTATATGACGAAGCCATTTTCGGCATCAGAGCTTGTGGCCAGAGTCAAGGCACATCTTGCAAGATATGAAAGACTGGTCGGCAACGGAAAAGAAGGAAACGATCTTATCGAGATCCGCGGCCTGAAGATAGACCCTTCCGCAAGACGTGTATGGGTTGGCAATGAGGAAAAAACCTTTACTACCAAGGAGTTTGATCTTTTATATTTCCTTGCTTCACATCCAAACCATGTGTACACAAAGTCTGAGCTTTTCAAGGAGATATGGAAAATGGATTCAGTTGGAGACATCGCCACAGTAACCGTACATATCAAAAAGATAAGGGAAAAGATCGAAATGGATTCCGCAAAACCTCAGTATATCGAAACCATATGGGGAGTGGGATACAGATTTAAGGTGTAAACTGATTTATATTGTGATTTAGCTCTTGTTTCTTGCGCTGTTTACACTGCGTATAAGACAAAAAGCCTTAGAAATTCTTTGGTTATTCATAGAATTTCCAAGGTTTTTTTTATTTATAGAAAATTAATACTAATTGTAACCGTTTTCATATAAATGTTTTCTTTACAAAAAAATACTAGTCGAGTACAATCTCAATGGTGATTTTCCCGACTGTACGGGATAAGTCAAGATAGCTTTTTGTAGAGGTTATCCTATACATACTGGCACTTAAAGGGTAACTCTTTATAAAAGACATATAAATATACACAAGTAATATTAGGAGGATCAGTAATGGCTAAAAAATGGGTCTACACCTTCAAAGAAGGTAACATGTCCATGAGAAACTTACTTGGAGGTAAGGGTGCAAACCTTGCAGAGATGACAGAGATCGGACTTCCGGTTCCACAGGGTTTCACAATCACAACAGAGGCTTGTACTCAGTACTATGAGGATGGTCGTAAGATTAACGATGAAATCATGGGCCAGGCTATGGAAGGCGTAGCATGGATGGAGAAGGAGAACGGTAAGAAGTTTGGTGATCTCCAGAATCCTCTTTTAGTATCAGTTCGTTCAGGTGCTCGTGCATCTATGCCGGGTATGATGGATACAATCCTTAACCTTGGTCTTAATGATGAAGTAGTTGCAGCTATGATCAAGGGCAATCCTGATCCTGCATTCGAGCGTTTCGTATATGATTCATATCGTCGTTTCATCCAGATGTTCTCAGACGTAGTTATGGAAGTTGGTAAGAAGTATTTCGAGCAGCTTATCGACAAGATGAAAGAGGAGAAGGGTGTTAAGTTCGACGTTGATCTTACAGCAGCTGACCTCAAGGAGCTTGCAGAGCAGTTCAAGGCTGAGTACAAGAATCAGCTTGGAAAGGACTTCCCTTCAGATCCTGTAGAGCAGTTAAAGCTTGCTATCGAGGCTGTATTCCGTTCATGGGATAACCCACGTGCCAACGTATATCGCCGTGACAACGATATTCCTTATTCATGGGGAACAGCTGTAAACGTTATGCCGATGGTATTCGGTAACCTTAACAACCAGTCAGGTACAGGTGTTGCATTCACACGTGACCCGGCTACAGGTGAGAACAAGCTCATGGGTGAGTTCCTTATCAATGCTCAGGGCGAGGACGTAGTTGCAGGTGTTCGTACACCGATGCCTATCGCTCAGATGGAGAAGGAGTTCCCTGAGGCTTATGCTGAGTTCATCAAGGTTTGTGAGACTCTTGAGAACCACTATCATGACATGCAGGATATGGAGTTCACTGTTGAGAACAAGAAGCTCTACATGCTCCAGTGCCGTAACGGTAAGAGAACAGCTCCTGCAGCTCTTAAGATCGCATGTGATCTTGTAGACGAGGGACATAAGACACCTGAAGAGGCTGTTGCTATGATCGATCCTCGTAACCTTGATACACTTCTTCACCCTCAGTTCGATGCTGCTGCTCTTAAGGCTGCAACACCACTTGGAAAGGGACTTGGTGCTTCTCCGGGAGCTGCCTGTGGTAAGATCGTATTCACAGCTGATGATGCTGTAGAGTGGGCTGCAAGAGGAGAGAAGGTTGTACTTGTAAGACTTGAGACTTCACCTGAGGATATCACAGGTATGAAGGCTGCTCAGGGTATCCTTACAGTTCGTGGTGGTATGACATCACACGCTGCCGTTGTTGCCCGTGGTATGGGTGAGTGCTGCGTATCAGGAT